>CAZAVR010000313.1:0-5325 GCA_964488435.1 uncultured Cytophagales bacterium
AAAAAAGATCAAAAAAAGAAAAAAAATAACTAAAAGAAAGAAATAACAAGAATAATATTTGGTTTGGCATTGATACGCTGACTTCCTCAGACCCATCTGTTCGCGGGAATAGTCAATACCGCACATTGCCGGTTGTTCACTTATAAATCTCCTTTACACTCAGCCTGACCAAACGCAGATAGGGCAACGAGGTACCCATACTGTAAGCCAGTAAAACATGGCTCTTGCCTGTAAAATGAATGGCTGTATAACAGAAGGTCCCCTCAGGATCATCCTCTATGTTCTGCCGATGTTGCCAGTTCTTTCCCTCATCTTTGGAAACCGCGAGTGTTAACGGTGTGCGCTTACCCTTAAAGTATCCGGGGCCTTTTTCGCCGTTGTTATTCCATACCAGAAGCAGGTCGCGGGTAGAAGGTATGCGTGCCACCGAAGCCGGAGAAATGGGTGAGCTGATGTTACTTGGTACTGCCGGACTCCAGGTTTTCCCCTTGTCGCGCGAGTAAGATAAATATTGCACTCCCCCGTTCGCCCGCATCAACATGAGTACACTCCCGTCTTTTAATTCTACCACAGCTGGCTCCTGGGTAATTACCGAATCATCTGATGCGACGACTCTTCCGGGCAACCAGGCTTTTCCCTCATTGTCAGAATAGTAACTTTGAATGGTGCCTTTGTTAGTCCATGTACCACCTGGTGTTTTGTGGAGAGAAACGGGCATAAGAAGCCTCCCGCTTTTCAGTTGAATCACCCGGTTATTATTTACCACGAAATATCCTTTTTGGTCGGTAATGCAAGGAGACGGCTCACTCCATGTGCGCCCTTCATCACTGGACAGCCTCATCATCGGGATCTGATCTTCCAGGGAGTGCTGCAGCAGATAAAATAAGGCAATGTCTCCATTCCGGAGCCGGAGCAAGGATACCGAACGTATATTGCTTTTACCCTCGTTGGGCACGATCACCTCATCTTCCTTACTCCAGGTCAGCCCTCCGTCGTCGGAATACCTGCCTGCCAGGTGAGCAGGCGAATGATCCCTGCCCGCATCACCATAATACCGGGTATAAATGAACAAAATACGTCCGCTTTTCAGGGAAACGAAATCTCCTTCGCTGTTTCTCGGATTTCCGGTTCCCGGATTGATCTGAAGGACAAGACCATGCGCAAGCTCGCCTTGCCCCTGAACAAAGGCCGGTAAACAACCGGTGCACACAAATAAGAAAAAGCGAATTAGTTCTTGGCGGATCATGAGTAACTAGTTTTTATGGGTTTCCATATTCAGGGAAGGGAATTAATACCCTTCATTTTGTTTGATGGCCGGGTTAAGACTTATGGTCTGAAGGGTGATCGGCCACAGCAACAGATGTTTTTGACTTTCCCTTCCTTTAAGCGTGGGCACCTTTTCAAAAGCCTTGTTAAACCGCACAAGATCCCACCAGCGCTTCCCCTCAAAAATAAATTCCAGCAAACGCTCGCGAAGAATGGCTTCGTCGTTTTCTTCCCTTGTACCGTTTACAAAGGTATAGTCCGGAAACCTGGTACCATAAGCCCTGCGGCGGATCTGGTTCATTTCCACTGAAGGATCCTGGCCCAACGCATTTTTTGCTTCCGCCTTCAGCAGCAACAGATCGGCATAACGATAAATAATAATATCATCCAGAAACCTTCGAACCCCCGACTCCACTACGCCCTTGCCTTTTATCGCCACTGAAGTCAGATAGGTACGGGTCGACCCGCTCACTGTAAATATTTCCAGGAAGCTGGCATTTCTCCGCTGATCATCGGCACTGAATGCATTTCGCACAAGCGCAGTGGGCGACCAGTAATTGTTTCCTCCTGGTGTCCCCAGAGCAGTTCGGGCGGAGGCTTCCACCGAAGGGGGAAGCTGCGCCGGGAGCACATACATATCGGCAAAGTAATTATCACCCGCCTCGAGGCTACTGAAACGCACAGAGAAGATAATCTCCCGGTTCCCCTTGTTTCCGTAGTCAAAAATGCTGCCAAAATTTTCGAGCAAGCTAAGATTTGAATTTTCCGCTTCATTCAATGCTTGCAAGGCGATCGATATATCTGCCGTCCCACCCTGTAAAACCTTGCCGGTCCAGAGATAAACATCCGCTTTCAACATTTTGAGTGCGGAAAGAGACCAATTGCTGCGTCGTGCACTAAAAGCAGGATCCGTAAACAAGTCTTCAGCCCTGTCGATGTCTGATTTGATCGAAGCAAATACTGCGGATACCGGCTCCCTCTCTTTAAAAACCGAAGCGGGATCATATCCAGCCAGTTTCCCGGTAACGAGTGGTACTGCGCCCCATGTTTTTACCAGTGTGAAATACAGATAAGCACGCATGGCCAGCGCCTCTGCGATAATCCGGTCTTTACTGTCCTCGTTGGTGAAACTGATAGCAGGAACATAGTGAATGATCAGGTTGGCATAATTGATCACCCTGTAAATTTGAAGCCAGTTCAGATCAGCATCCTGGGAACTCAGGGAATTTTCAAAATATTTGATGCGGTTGGTGGCACTGACCAATGCGTGTCCCATCACCTCACTGCGCGCCTCACCCAACAACATAAGCGACGAGCCTGCAAAGAGCCGGAACTGATTATACATTCCGTATAACCCGCCTTTGGCGTCTTCTTCCGTTTTCCAGAAAGAAGCCTCCGTAATGATGCTCTCAGGTTCAGTTCTGATGGCATCATTACATGAAGTGACACAAAGTACCGCGCAAAATACAAATAGCATTTTTTTCATGGTAGTATGAGTTTATACGATTAAATAGAAGCTTTCAGACCAAATGTGAGTACACGCGGAACCGGATATCGTCCACTGTCAATCCCTCCCTCCTCGGGCGCAAGCCCGGTATATTTTGTAAAGTACTTCAGATTATTTCCGGTCAGGTTGATTCGCAGGCCTTTAAGACCGGCCTTACGGTAAATGCCGGCAGGAAAAGCATAACTCAGCGTAACTTCACGAAGAGCCAGATAGTCTCCTCTCTCGTAATTCTGAGAGCTTCCGTTCCCATTGTTGACATTTCTGGGATCATTTCTCCAGTAATTCGACTGAGCTGAAATGTCATTATAATAGTATCGGGGTACATCTGTAACATCCCCCTGGTTCAACCATGAGCGAAGTATGTCGGAAGTTCCATTCAGACCAAAGGTGACGAAATGTCCGTTCATATTGGCTCTTACATAATTATAAATGGTATGTCCTGTAGTGTAATCCATCCGCACAAAAAGACCTATTCCACGGTAATTCAAGGTATTTGTAAATCCTCCCGTCCACTTGGGATATATATTACCCATGTATACCCTGTCCCTCGTGTCGATGACATTATTCCCGTCAACATCCAGCCACGAAACATCTCCGCCATACTTGGCTTTGTTCGTGCCGGGCATAATCTGGTCGACGGGTCCGGCCGCAGCTTCTTCGTCAGTAGCATACACTTTCTCAAACTTGTAACCGTACAACTCACCGATGCGTCCCCCCTCCTGCAATCCCCCACGCCAGGCATAGTCTCCGATGGCCGGATCATAAATCAACAACCCTCCTACTCTGTTATTCTCATTGGTATTTGGCGGGAGCTTGAGGATTCTATTGGTATTATAAGATGCATTCAAAGAAACTTCCCAATTCAATGCTTCATTTCTGATCACTGCTCCTCCCAGCTCCAATTCGACCCCTTTGTTTTGAAGGCTTCCGAGGTTGGTAAGTATGCTGCTAAACCCTGTGTTATAGGGAAGTGCCAGAGAGGTGATCAGGTTATCCGTCACCCTGCGGTAATAGTCCGCAACCAGGGTAATCCGGTCATCGAAGAATCCGGCGTCTATTCCCAAATCGAACGTTCTGGATTGTTCCCAACGAAGCGACTGGTTGGCAAGGGTTGTATATTCTACCGCCGCATTTCCATCATAAGTGGCTCCTACGCTGTATTGACCCTGTGCCTGGAAATCAGCCAGGTTACCCAGGTTACCATTCACGCCGTAGCTCGCCCTGAGCTTCAGGCGCGTCAGGTCACGACGCTTCCAGAACTTCTCATTATGGACATTCCACCCCGCGGAAATGCCCGGAAAGAAACCCCACCTATTATCCTCCCCCAGATTAGAAGCGCCGTCCTGGCGCAAATTAATGGTCATGAGATAGCGGCGATCATAATCATAAGTGATACGTCCGAAGAAACCCAGAATGGCCTGCTCACTACCCGTGCTGCTCACGCTCACCGGTATGGCAGAGGCATTCAGCGTAGGGATCAAATCAGTGGCAGCTCCCCGTCCGGCAGCATTGAGGCTTCTGTTTTCCCTGACAAAATAGGATATTCCGGCTTTTGCCTGGAAACGGTGACGGTCCTGATAGGTCTTCTGATAACTAAGTGTGGCATCATATTGTTGCTGATCCCATTTGGTGTAGGAGCCTGACGCAGCACGCGTATCTACGAACTGCGTGGGAGAATCAAAATATGACTTCTGAAAATTATTGTTTTCAGACGCCTTGTAAAACAAGGAGACAGTAGGCTCAAAGGTAAGATCGGGAGCAATCTCCCAGTTCAATCCACCGGAAAGCGTCATCACGTTATCCTGATTCCTGGTTGTTGAACGATCCAGATGATAGGCAGGATTACCCAGCGTTCGGGTAATCCCCGGTGAGAGTGTTCCGTCCTCAAACTGATACTTTGTAGTAGGCGGAAGGGAAAGCGCACGTTCGAAAAGATTGTTCTCGCTGAATACAACATTGTCTCCAAACCTGCTGAAATTCAGGCTGCCGAATGCATATAATTTATCGCTCAGGTTCACCTTTCCATTCAGATTGGCAGAAAAACGCCGGTAATTGGTACGGATAGCAATACCGTCGATGGTCGTGTACCCCACACCCAGGTTGAAGGTCGCCTTTTCGTTCCCTCCCGAAAAATTCAGGTAGTGATCATTCGTTACACCGGTACGGAACAGTACGTCCTGCCAGTCGGTCCCGGCGAAGATAAGGGTTTTGGATGGATCTATCGGATCCTGGATAGATTCCCATCCTTCGCTCAGTTTATAACGGTTGGCATCGGTCAGGTACTGGGTGGTAAAGATCGTTTTGTTACCCAGGTCGTTACCCGTACCGAAGGAATTCGCCTGCGTAAGCAACAGAAGCCTGTCGGGAAGTTTTCTTCCTGCCGCTGCAGCGCCCAAACGTGCATAATATACGTAATCCCTGGCCGACAGCACATCATACTTCTCACGCAGACCCGAAAAACCTATCGAGTACTGGTAACTGACCACACTCCTGCCCGCCGCGCCTTTCTTCAGGGCAACAATAACCACACCATTGGACGCGCGGGCACCATA
>CAZAVR010000314.1:0-5320 GCA_964488435.1 uncultured Cytophagales bacterium
GGGGATATTACTTATGCCATTTACCCTCAATGCCTACACAGCCCGCGAGTACGGCGGACGTTATTCAAAAGAGCGTATAGCCCATCTTAGAAGTAATGTTCAGAAGTTTGATTGGGCAAGAAAACAGATGACAGATGCTGTCGACAGAGCGAAGCCCTGGCTGGCTAAATCGGATGAACAGTTGTGGCGCATGGTACCTGGTCAGGATTTGCCGCGGACAATCGACGTGACCTACGATAAATTTGCCAAAGGGTCCAAGTTTGGAGGATGCATCTCGTGCGGCGAAAAGATCGCCCAATTCGGCAATTATCCCTATAATCCGGAATTCGAAAAGAAACCCTGGAAACTAACATGTCCGTCTTGTAAGAAAGTATTCCCCACCAATGATTTCGGGAAATTTTATGAAAGTGGTATTGACGAGCACGGACTGTTTGACCCGGCGAAAGGAGACAGAAGCCTGCTTTTCAATACCGACCATCCTGATCCGAAGGATCCTTTACACAAGTATGGCGTAGACGACGGATTCGGGTATGTTCATGAGGGCCGGGCCTACAAATATATCGGCTATTACACCTGGAAATACTGGATGTACATTAATCAGGGCTTGACGGTTCTCGCAGATGCCTTTTTGTATACAGGTGATATCCGATATGCTACGAAAGCCGCTATTCTCCTGGACCGGATTGCAGATGTATACCCTTCCATGAAATGGAAGAAGTATGCAGACATGGGCTGGTATCACTCAGATGGTGGCGGTGGTCTGGGGAAAATCGAAGGCTCTATCTGGGAAACAGGTGTCGTGCAGAAAATGGCCGATGCTTACGATAAAATCCTCAGCGGAACCATAAATAACCCTGGCCTGTATTCTTTTTTAAAGGGTCAATCGCAGCGCTTTAAGCTACCTTATCCAAAGGGGACAAGGGAATTATTTGTCGAAAATGTGGACGAGCGATTACTTAAGACTGCACTGGAAGCTGTTCTTTCCAAGGAAATCCGGGGAAATCAGGGTATGCATCAAATGGCTGCAGCAGCCTGCGCCGTCGCTCTGAATACTGAACCCTATACGTCTGAATGGCTGGACTGGTTGTTCAAGAGTGACGGGGGGAAAATCGGAGACTTAATGATTGGTAATTTTGACAGAGACGGTACCTCTGATGAAGGTGCACCAGGTTACGCATTTATTTGGGGCGGGGAAGTATCCAAGCTGGCTGAGTTACTCGCTACCTATCCTTCCTATACGCGGCATAATATTTTCAGGGACTTTCCCCAGTTCAAAAATGCTTATACAGCTGCCTATCGTATGGCTGTCTTAGGCAAAGCGATTCCGAATATAGGTGATGCAGGTGCAACGGGACTGGTGAGCGGCAGATCGGGAAATGCCGGCTTTATTGCCACAGGGTTTATGTACACAAAGGATCCCACACTGGCGATCGCTGCTTACAGAGCCAACGGTTATTCCTCGAAGGGTTTAGGATTGAATATTTTTGCGAAGGACGCGGAAGCCGTAAATAAGGAGATAGAGAGAATAGGGAAAAAAGCGGGTCCCAGACCTGTTCGCGGCTACCAGATGAGCGGCTTCGGCATTACATCCCTAGAAACAGGAACAGAGAAGTCAGGGACGGCCGTTGTGAGCAACTACGGACGAACAAAAATGCATGCGCACCGCGACATACTTAACTTCGACCTGTTTGCTTTTGATGCGTGGCTGGCGCCGGATCACGGCTATCCTGAATTCGCGACGAGAATCCCCAGTACGACCGAATGGACGAAAAGTACGATTTCCCATAATACGGTTTTGGTAAATAAGAAGCCACAGGCGTTTGTATGGGGTGGGCATACAAGGAACTTTGTACAGATGAAGGGCTTTGGTTTTTTCGAACTGGACGGGAAGCCCGCCTATCCTTTTTTGGAGGAGTATAGTCGTACTATACTATTGATTGGAGGGCAAAGCCGGACGGATTCGGATTCCAACGCCTATGTTGTGGATGTTTTTCGAGTCTCCGGAGGCCAGGATCATGTCTATAGTTTCCATGGACCGTCCGGAGCCGTTAAGTCTGAGGGGCTCCAACTGGTTGGCCAGGATAGGGGTACTTATGCCGGTCCGGACGTGCCCAAAGGAACAGCAGCTAAAGGTTTCCCTGATGGATACTCGTTTTTATACAATATCAGGAGAGATGCAGCGCCCAAAGGGTTTTTCATGGTGGACTGGACTGCAGAACCCGGATACAGGGGTAGCAAAGACAATCTTCATCTTCGCATGCATGCGTTGTCTTCAAGTAACGACGTGACACTGGCCGATGGGGATCCTCCGCAAAATAAGCCGGGTAATCCGAGGACACTAGGTTACGTGTTGATGCATAACAAGGGTAATGATCTGAAAAGTACATTTGTTTCGGTGTTTGAACCTTACCGGGACAAACCCTTCATTCGATCTGTCGAGCGATTGGAAACAGAGGAAAAAGGGGCTATTGTGCTAAAGATCCAGAAAATTGACGGACAAGTAGATTATGTGTTGATCAACACAGCTTCCGGTAAATCAGTAAAATTGCCGAATGGTATTTCCCTGACCGGGGCGTTGGGGTATGTAAGCGAGAAGAACAAGACCGTTACCCGGGGGGTGCTTGTCAATGGCTCCGCTTTGTCTTACGGTACGCTTGATATAAAATCCTCCGGACCGATTGAGGGGAAAGTCGTCAGGATGGACAGGGAAGTCAATGGGTCAGGGGGGATTCTGGTTGAGGCTCATTTGCCTATAGACAGGCGGGTGATTGGAGAACAGATCGTTATTGAGACGAAGGGAGAGCGTGACGCCAGCTATTTGATTCACGACATAAAGAAGGAGGGCAAGTTGACGAGGGTTTTCTGTGGACCGGTGACGTTTGTATCCAATTTTAAGGAGGGGAAAGGGGAGCATAAAAATACAGGGGCGGAATTTGAATATGATTTTGAAGAGGGTGCTTCGTTCAAAATTAGTTCCGCGGTATTGTGGGAACGGAATCATTAGTAGCAAAGAAGTCTGTCTTCACTATTGGTTAACAAAATGCGCCATGGGCGACAATGCCTAGTTTTGCAGGGCTGAAAAGTGATAGTTGAAGATTGAGAATCTGATTGGACATGAATGGCGTAAGACAACGTATATGAAGAGATTAAGCAGGATAGGATTGGGGTGTGTGACATTCGGGAGAGAGATTGACGAAAGTGCTTCTTTTAAAATGATGGATTATGCACTTGAAAAAGGCATTGTCCTGTTCGACACAGCGGCAGCTTATGCCGGTGGTGAATCGGAACGTATCCTTGGGAACTGGCTGCAGATGCAGGGAAGCGCTGCTGATCCGGTTATCGTCTGCACAAAGGTTTTGCCTCCGTATACCCCGGAAAATATAAGAGCATCACTTGAAGAGAGCCTGAAGCGGTTGAAAAAGGGAAGGATCGATGTGTACTATTTTCACAGCTGGCACCCGACTTGTGAGAATCCGGATGTGCTGGGGACGCTGCAAGCGTTTGTTGAAGCCGGCGTGATCGGACGGGTCGGCGCCAGTAATTTTTCATTTGAGCAGCTCAGAAAGGTGGTGGATGTCCAAAGAGCACATGGTTTTTCAACAGTAGGCATGATCCAGAACAATCATAATCTTGCGGTGCGTGATGTAGGTGAGGACCTGGTCCGTTTTTGCAGAGAGGAAGATATTGATATAGTGACTTATAGCCCACTGGGTGCAGGTTTTCTTACCGGTAAGCACAAGGGAGGCGTGAAAGAAGGGAGCCGTTTCGATATTATTCCGGGGCACCAGCAGGTTTACTTTAACGAGTCAGCCGAATCAGGATTGAAGCGGCTGTTGGCAGTGTCGGAGAAGACGGGATTGAGTCCTGTCCATTTGGCTCTGGCCTGGGCGCTGCATCAGCGGGGAACAGCATCCGTACTGGTGGGAGGGCGTACCCCGGCTTCCCTGGAACAGGGGCTGGCCGCTGAAGCGTATGATGACCCTGAAGTTTTTGCGAGACTTGAGGGGGTAGAGTTTGAGTCGCAGAGGTCTTTTGATATGTAGATTAGCCATAGGCTTTAAGTATACAGCTTAAAGCCTATGGTCATTTTATGTAGCGCTGTCTGATAATATGGTTAATCGCTTGTCATGCAGCGCTTGATAAAGCTTTAAGAGATATTTTATCTTACTCTATAGGATATATAGAATATAATTCTTATTCTTGTTCGGTTAACCGGGTCTTTTGGGGTATAGGCCGTGCCGATGTAAATGGCGTTTTTCCGAGGAAAAACTGACGAGTATCAATGATTGAAGTATTTGAAAATGAATGACAACGCTGGCGTGTATGCCCCTGTCAAAGTACTGTTGGTGGTAGCGCATCCGGATGATGAGACCGAAGCTGCGGTGGCTATCTACAAGATAGTCCACGAACTGAATGGGCTTGTGGATCAGGTCGTGATCACTAACGGAGAAGGAGGGTATAAGTATACCTATCTGGCGGAGCGGTTCTATAACACAAAGTTAGTTGCTGAGGAAGAAGGGCGTAAAAACCTTCCTGAAATAAGAAAGCAGGAACTGATGAATGTAAAAAGGATACTGGGTGTAAGAGACTGTATTTTTTTTAATGAGGTGGATAGGGGTTATGGAGTGGATGTCAGTGAACCCTTTTCTTCCTGGAATGTGCCACTGGTCGAGGAGAGGTTGAAGACCTTGATGGAGGATAATGAATACGATTTTGTTTTCTGTCTTCTGCCTACTGAAACTACCCATGCGCATCACAAGGCGGCAGCGATCATTAGTCTCGGAGTTGTTGCTGAGTTAAAAGAAAAGCCAGTGGTACTCGGCGTATCTACCTCTGTCAAAGGAGAGGCGGGAGAAGACTATCAGACGCTGGACGGATACCCTGTAACCCGGGTGGCTTCTGGTCGGCCGTTGTTCAGGATAGACAGAGGTACTTCTTTCGGCTGGGAGCATCGGCTTAACTACAAGATGATCGTCAATTGGGTGATAGCAGAGCATAAGTCACAGGGGTCAGTGCAAAACTTCATGAATATGGGTGATTACGAGAATTTCTGGCTTTTTGACGCGAACGACGGGGCTGCAGTGGATAAAGCCGGTTACTTGTTCGAAAGACTGAAGGAGTGTGCCGTCGAGGTTTGAACTCTCCGTATTTTTCTGAATGATAGCTGGCGAGTTACATTTGAGGGTAGAATCCATTGTCAATTTGCCCATCATAATTTCTGTATATTTTTTTGGTTGTTTCAATTATTTTTCGTATCTTTCTTATTGAGGCATTAATATGCGCTCATGGTTTTTTCCTGCAAAAGATCTTATACCCGCAT
>CAZAVR010000315.1:0-5309 GCA_964488435.1 uncultured Cytophagales bacterium
GGTTGCTCACAATAAATGCATATAACTTCTTCCATTCGATAAAATTGGGTTTCTATTTAATTGCAATTTATAGATAAAACGCTGTATTATATACGGTGTTGAATGATTATTTTTTACAATAGGTTTTTAGTCACCGTGTAATCCTTGTCTTTTAGAAAAACTCCGGCTGGCCTTCATCCGTCTTAATGGTAGATATGGTACGCCTCTTCTAGTTCGCGAATTTTGAGCCTACTCAGGATGTTGTATTGGGGTAGGTGTACTATTGCGCTACTGCCAGCTTAAGTTGGTCTCAGCGGAAATATTTCTGATAACAAATTTGTTCAGGACTAAACCATCGTTTACTCCTGAACAAAAACATCCCGATTTTTTCTCTTCTCCCCCTCTCAACTGTCTGTTTTTCAGTGTCCGGTAACCGGATGTTAAAACGAAATCTGTACAAATATAAACGATGGTTTACCTCCGAACAGAAATGAGCAAAAAGCTATGAGACAAGCAGTGGCATATTATCGGGTTTCGACGCAACGACAAGGCCGGAGCGGATTAGGGCTGGAGGCGCAGCAATCAGCGGTGGCCACCTATTGCAAGGCCAACGAATACGATCTGATCCGTGAGTTTATAGAAGTAAAATCTACGCGTAAGTTTCAGACTCGTCTTTTTGAGGCTTTGGATTATTGCAAGCGGCAAAATGCTACATTGGTTGTAGCACGTTTGGATAGTTTGCTAGACGGTGTCGAGGAAGCGCACAATGCCACACGGAAATTTCGATCCGGTAACGGGTCGTTCAAAATTGTGGATGTGAACCTGCGGAAACTATTGGGCGAGAATATCCCTTGTTCGGTTAATACGGTTATCACTAACCAAAATCTGGCAGGACTGCCCGATCTTACCAGGTATTTAATTGCCCTGGATGTGCCGTTTCGGTATTCCATTGTAAAAGGCGAAAAGATTGATGCTGAATTGTTGGAGGAATATCTGTTGGAATCTTACAGCATTATGCAGGACGCTATAGAGACAGGTTGGCGGTTTTCCAGACGTCATCAGTTTTGCGACCTGAAACCTTATGACCTTGGATTTCAGACTTGCGCATCCGGTTTTTCAGGCGGTGCGATCTATGTAGATGGCTCTCTTAAATATTGCCATGTTCATTTCGGAAATGATGCGGAGAAATCCCATACGATTTTCGAAAGTGGGCTGGATTTGGTAGATATGATTGAGCAGGGTGCTCATTATGAAGGCGACAAGTCCGAAGACTGCAAGCGATGCATCTATAAATCAATCTGTACCAGCGGTTGTCCTGTTTACCGTGTGAACGGCAAAGACCCGCAGTGCAGCATCTACCATAAGTTCATTCCGATGTTTTATGAGCTTACAGCAAGAGAGCGATTGAATTTGCTCCGTAAATATGAGATCGTTTAGCCAGAAAGAACCTCCATCACAGATATGGGAGTGGCGAGTTGGCTATTACTATCTCACTATTGGCTTTGTTAGCCACGTTTTACGAATTGCATTTACAACGTATACATAATAGAAAGTCGCTCCGGCCCCTAGCGCAGATCGATGTTTTTGATCGAGAAAAACTGATGTATGTATACGTCCAAAACAATGGTGTGGGGCCTCTGATTATAGATCGGCTGACTTTTATCAAAGATGGCAAGCGATACGATGATATTAAGGATTGTCTGGAATTGGACCCGAAATCATACATGCATATGCAGATCAAAGAATCTGTGAAAAAAGTGGTTACCCCAGGTTCGTTTCTGGAAGTATTTTCCACGCGCTTTGAAGACCATGAAGGTGAAAAAGAAATGGACGCTATCAGGGGACAGTTGGCCGTACTCCGGTTAAAAGTGGAAGGGCGGGATATTTATGACAGCAAGATTGTTGTGGAACGGGACTTGCATTGGTTTGAAAGACACAAACACCCGGAAAAAGATATGGCTCATTAGTGAACCTGTAAGGGAAGATTCTTTGATCGCATGGTTTTGTCATGTTTTTTGATTCAAAAACTTGACAGGCGAATAAAGTTGTGATATATTTACAAAATGAGTACGCTATCAGCGAAAATACAGGAACAGATCCAGGGCTTGCCGGAGGATGTCAGTTTTGGCTATGGCCAGTTGGCCATAGCCGGGGAAGACTATCAATCGGCGGCGAAGGTATTGGAGCGTCTGCAAAAAAAAGGATTGATTAAAAAGCTATCCAAAGGGCTGTTTTACAAGCCGAAGCGGACTATTTTTGGTGAGAAAAAACCGGATGAACAACAGATTCTAAAATCTTATCTTTATCAGGGTGGGCAGCAGGTAGCATACATCACCGGGACTTACCTCTATAACCAAATGGGGCTTACGACACAAGTTCCGGCGATCATCCAGATTGCAAGCCGGGATCGAAGGATTTTTGTGAACAGAGGTACTGTAAAAGCTACTCCCGTTAAAAGCTATGTGGATGTCACCAATGACAATTACCGGATGCTCGGGTTCCTGGATGCGCTGAAAGATCTGAAAGACATCCCTGATCTTGATATGCAATCCACTCTCACAATCCTCCAAAACCAGCTTAAAGCATATCAAAACACAGAGTTGGACAAGCTCATCGGATTTGCTTTGAAATACCCGCCGCGTGTCCGGGCGTTATTAGGAGCGCTGTTAAGTGACCTGAATAAAAGGGGGGAGATAATAAAGGTGTTGAAAGAAAGTCTGAATCCACTTACGGTTTTTAAAATTGGGATCAATACCCCTTTACTTCGAACAGCATCGGAATGGAACATCCAATGAGGCTTCATGAAAACACCGATCTCTTTCGGGACGCGGTAGCCATTACGGCAGACTACAAAAGGCTTTCAGAAGTCTATGTGGAGAAGGACTATTGGGTTACGCTGGCGTTGCAGCGGATCTTTAGAGGGGAGCTTTCCAAATACACGATTTTCAAAGGTGGCACCGCTCTTTCAAAATGCTTTTCCTATATCGAGCGGTTCAGTGAGGATCTTGACCTGGTGCTGGTCAAGGAGCCGGGGCTGTCACCAAATAAATTGAAAGAACGCTTGAAGCGGATCAGCATCGCCGTCTCGGAATTTCTACCGGAGGTCGACTATCCGGGGATTACCAATAAGAAAGGGATGATCCGAAAGACAGCACACGACTATCCAAAGAATTTTGAAGGAGAAATGGGGCAGGTGCGGGATTTTATCATTCTGGAATCCAGCTGGCTGGGTGCGTCTGAGCCTGTAATAAAGGGTCAGGTGAGTTCCTTCATC
The DNA here is from genome assembly GCA_964488435.1 of uncultured Cytophagales bacterium. Taxonomy (GTDB): domain Bacteria; phylum Bacteroidota; class Bacteroidia; order Cytophagales; family Spirosomataceae; genus JBEBSO01. Next base: position 3,254 of record CAZAVR010000315.1, read on the forward strand.
TATGAAATGATGGTAGACAGGGGACAGATAGATTTAGCCAAGCAATACCAGCTTGACCCCTTTGAGGTGCCCTTGCTGGCGCCAGAACGGACATTGTGCGAAAAGATTATGAGCCTGATACGATTTTCTCACACAGAAAACGCGGTGATGGATTTACGGAATAAAATCCGACATGTTTATGATCTGCATCAAATGTTGCAGCAGGAGGGTTTATCCGCATTTTTCGATTCTCGGGATTTCGACACAATGCTGCATAAGGTGGCGCAGGACGACGAAGAAAGTTTCCGCAATAACAAAGACTGGTTATATATCCATCCGTCGAAAGCATTGGTTTTTTCTGATCTGGAAAGAATCTGGCCGGAACTTTCAGAAGTCTATAACAATTCTTTTCGTCGCTTGGTATTTGGGGTATTGCCTAAAGAAAGCCTGACAAAAGAAACACTAAGACGGATAGGAAGACGCATTGCCTCAGTTGAGTGGAAACTAAAATCAGGTCAGGATTGATCCGATCCGACGTTCCTGCTCTTCTGTTTTCGAAAATAACCATGACACCCCGGGAAAGGATGGATACCTGTGGCTATCGTAATTTCTGTTTTGGCCCTCATAGCCACTTTCTATCAATTATATCTGCAACGTTTACACAATGAAAAGTCGTTAAAACCTTTAGCACAGATCGATTTTGTGGATCGGAAGAAGTTGATGTACGTGCATATCCAGAACAACGGGGTTGGGCCTCTGGTCATAGATCGATTGACTTTTGTCAAAGATGGTAACTCTGTGGAGTCGCCTTAAGGCTGAATTAGACATGCCCAAAGGAGGTTATGAGAGTATTGAAGATTTGAGAAGTATTTTATTCGAATACATTGACGGATATTACAACGTTCGAAGATTACATTCAGGGTTAAATTATTTAAATCCAGTAGCTTTTGAAGCTCTGTACTACAAAAAAACAGGATGATATTTTGAATTGTATTTATTCAACTAAACCGCAAAAAGTGTAAACCGAAAGTGAACCACGTCATTCCGGCAAAAGGAAACGTACGAGTGCTTGGTAAGATTCTAACAAAGTAGTCAATTATTGGTTTGACGCAAAGCAACGAACTTTTATCCGTCCCCCCAACTTTTCCGCTTGATCCAGACCTAATCGCTTAGAAAATGTTGTCCAATAGTTGTCCAATAAAAAAGCCAGTCACAATTTTCATCGTAACTGGCTGATTATCTGGTGGTGATGGACGGAATCGAACCGCCGACACAAGGATTTTCAGTCCTTTGCTCTACCGACTGAGCTACATCACCGCTTCCAGTTGGCCCCGTTTGGGACTGCAAAAATAGAAGTCCATTTTGGCTTTCCAAAATAATTCGCAATAAAAATGAAATTATTTTGGATCATGCTGGATTACACCAAAAAACGGAACATATCCGGTTGATCGTTCAGGTACTCATATACAATCCTCGCCTCGTCCATACGTCTGACCAGCGGCTCAAAATCCGAAGGATCGGCCAGCTCTATTCCAATCATGGCCGGACCATGCTCTTTGTTGGTCTTTTTAACGTACTCAAAGCGTGCAATGTCGTCATTTGGTCCAAGTACATTCAGGAAGTCACGAAGTGCGCCTGAACGCTGCGGAAAACGTATAATAAAGTAGTGCTTTCGTCCCTCGAACAATAGGGAACGCTCTCTGATCTCTTCTGTACGGGTAATGTCGTTGTTTCCTCCGCTTACCAGTACCACCACAGTCTTGCCTTTGATTTCATGCCGGACAGCATCCAGCGCAGCAATGGTCAACGCCCCTGCCGGTTCAGCGACGATAGCTTCCTCATTGTAGAGTTCCAGAATAGTGGTACACACTTTACCTTCCGGAACCAGCAGCACGTCGTCAAGGTTTTGCCGGCAAATCTCAAAAGTAAGATCCCCGATACGCTTGACGGCAGCCCCGTCCACAAACTTATCAATATGCTCCAGCGACACCACATGGCCTGCCTCCAGTGCACTTTTTAATGAAGGTGCTCCCGCAGGCTCTACGCCTATCAGTTTTGTTTGGGGAGAAAGCGCTTT
>CAZAVR010000316.1:0-5306 GCA_964488435.1 uncultured Cytophagales bacterium
CTGATCAATGTCAATACCCATAAGGCTCAATAGCGACACATCCTCAAATGGGCTGATCGTTTCGGAATCTTCTGCCCGGATATACGTATCGAGAAGAAAACGCATATCGGCCTCGTAGCTTTTCAGGTCAATGACTTCGTTGCTCGCCTTCTTGATTATCTCCCGGATATTGAGATAATGGTCCAGTTTGGTTTTAAAATGCTGGATTTGCTTCTCGCTGTATCCCGCCGTTTCAAAATCAGTAGCCATGTTGGTATAGGCTCTGATATACTCCACAATGGCTTTGTATAGCGCCATTCTTTTGTATTCATTCGCTTTCAGATCTTCTTCGATTTCTGTGTTGCCGCAGAAATACTGTATAAACTGCAAATCTGTCTTTGGGTTCGGAACTGACTGGCAAATGGCCTCCACCGTTTCCATCGCTACTTCCAGCCGCTGTTTTTACACGGTCCTTCAATTGAATCTGTACCTCTTCCCGGCTAAATCCTTCACTATCCAGCTCCGAGGTGTACACATCAATAGCATCTTTCACATTGCCAAACAGCTCCATGTAATCCACAATATAGCCATAATCTTTATCGTCAGTATCGAGCCTATTTACACGGCAAATAGCCTGGAACAGCGTATGATCTTGCATCTTTTTATCAATGTAGATATAAGAACAGGGAGGGGCATCAAAGCCTGTCAGCAGTTTGGAAACCACGATGAGCAATTTCATTTTTGCCGGCTCTTTCCTGAACTGCTCCTTTACATCCGACTCATAGGTTTCTGTTTTGGACTTATTCCCTTTAGGACTAACTGTTTTAAGCAGTCGATCATAGATTTTGTAAATAAACTCCTTGTCTGACTCGGTATTGGCTCCCGTATCTTCCAGCGTAATGTCTTTCGCCTGTGGATTGTACGACGTGACCACCGCGCATTTCCCTTTGAATTCAGTTTGGTTGAAGAGATTGAAATATTTACAGGCTTCGTAAATACTTCCTGCTACCAGGATAGCATTTCCCTGTTGCGACAAAAGGCGGGGTTTGGTGCTAAAATCCAGCACAATGTCCGAAACGATTTTCTCCATCCGGCTTTTTGAGCTCAGCAGGTTTTGCATCGTTCCCCATTTCTTTTTCAGTTCATTCTTCTGGAAGTCGTTCAATCCCTTGGTTTTGGCTTCGAACCACTGGTCTACCTTTTTCTGAGAAGTAAGGTTTTGCTCAATGCTACGGCCTTCGTACATCAGGTCTTTTACGACACCGTCTTCTACGGCTTCATTGAATTTATAGGTATGGATGTACCGGCCAAACACATCCATCGTTGTTTTTTTGTCCTGCTTCAACAGCGGCGTACCGGTGAAACCAATGAAGACGGCATGCTGCAAGATCAGCTGCATGGTCTCGTTCAGTTTACCGCTTTGGGTGCGGTGGCATTCGTCTACAAATACGAAAATTTCGCCCTGTGTCTGGACAGGGTTGGCCTTGAGTTCTTTGATAAAGGTGTCATAATCCGCTTCACCTTTATTGCCAAATTTGTGAATCAGCGAGCAGATGAGTCTTGGGCGGGAGCTTTGTAAAAAGGCAATCAACTCCTGGCCGCTGCGCACTTTGGCGATGTCGGTTTCTCCTACGTCGTTGAATACCCGTTCAATCTGATCGTCGAGTTCAGTACGGTCCGTGAGGATGACAATCCTTGCATTCGGGACGTTTTCCAGGATCCATTTGCCGAGCATCACCATCATCAGCGATTTGCCCGATCCCTGCGTATGCCAGATTATACCGCCTTCGCGTCGGCGGATAAACGTACGGGCAACATCAAGCGCAAAGTACTGATGCGGGCGTGGCAGCTTTTTTACACCAGCGTCGAAGATGACCCCGTTGTAGATCATGTCGATCAGCCGCTGCTTGTCGCATAGTTTCAGCAAATATTTGTCGAGCTTATAGCCAGTATTGTCTTGTTCGTCTTCTTTCCAGCTGAGGTAATATTTCTCCGGTGTTTCGATGGTGCCGTAGCGCAGCCCCTGAGTGTTGTTTCCTGCCATGATAAACTGAATGGTGGAGAAAAACGCTTCACTGAAACGGCCCTGCTGGTTGGATATATTTTGGCGTACGCTTTCGGCAATATCGACCGTGCCGCGTTTTAATTCCAGCACCCCTATGGCGATGCCATTGATATACAATACCAGATCGGGACGGCGGTTGTGTTCCTGGTTGCTGAGCGAAACCTCCTCGGCAATACCAAATTCGTTGTTTTCCGGATGCTGCCAGTCAATTGGGAAGACGGTTTCAAAATGTTCGCCCAGCTCAGGACGGGCTTTGACGCCATACCGGAGCAGGGAGTACATCGCTTTGTTACGGTCGTAAAGACTACCACTGACAGCACCTCCCAGTTGCACGACATCCGAAACTGCTTTCTGTATCAGCGTCTCCGCATAACCCTGTTTTTGAAGGAATTTTTCGAGATACTTCGGCTCTACGTTGCTGTTATGCGTTCGCTCTTCCCAGTTGCCATAATAGGTGTAACCGAGCTGTTCTGTAAAGAGCTTCACAACCCGTTCCTGGGTTTTACGTTCAATGGGGTTTATCATGAGACGTTGGGAGGTGTTTCGATGTACATATCACTAAGGCCTGCATCATCGATGCGTCCTATGAAATTAATTATTCTGTTTCTTTAACAAAAAATTTGTCCTCTTTCCAATTTGCCGGATTGTTCTCAATGTAATCATTGATGCGTTGGTATTCACCGTCGTTTCTGATGATGTGATCGTGAAAACGGGTTTGCCAGCCATTTTCTAATCCCATTCTATTGGCGTGCTTTGTAACGGCAGATTTGTACGATCCAATAATGGATGATACCGAATTCTTTCCAATATTTCGTGAGGATGGCGATTCCAATTGCGATTCCGGCAGTACAGACGGGGCATGCCCCGTCTCTGCCAATGCCCCCGCCCCATTCAATACCAATATTCCATGTATATGATTGGGCATTACCACAAATGCGCCTAAATTCACACTTTCAGTGTGATTCCTTATTTCGTGCCAAAACACATCTGCCAATATTCCACAGGGCGACAATTGCATTTCTCCATTGATGATTTCTCCGAAATAATGTGCTCTGTCTTTTGTGCAAATAGTAATAAAATATGCTCCCGCCCAACTGTAATCCCACCATTGGGCACGGGCAGAGGCAATGCGGTATTTGTTTTTATATTTTTCCATAGCTGACACGGAATATGCCCCGCCTTCATAACAACCTTACTCTCCCCATAAGCAGCTCCTGTACCATACGTTATTTAATCTGCTGTGCTTTGGTCAGTTTTTACTCCAATTGTTCTATTCGGTTTCCATATATGTGTCCAGCTTAATTGTCGTATCAGTGATACGACAATCTTTTCATCCGGAAAAACCCTGGCGAACTGCATCATTCTCCGCAGGTTTTTCTCCGAAAATGAGGCACCATATTCAACTTCCAGTTGCCGCCACAGTGTAGCTACTAGCTGCTTGCCATAACTTTCGGAATTGGTATACTGGCTCAGTTCTTCGTTAATCCGGGTTCCTATACGCCAATACAGCATGCTCATGGTGGCATTCACTGCCAGGGCAACCTGCTGTTTGCTGTCTTCGATCAGCTCGCGAATGCTGGTAAAGAGATGCTGATGTTGTACGGGATTTTCCATAGATTTTCATTTTACTTACACCAACCGCACCCTGCCCGTTAGCAGTTCCTGCATCATGCCTTGTTTAATCTGCCGGGCTTTGGTCAGTTTTTGTTCCAATTGCTCTATTTCGGTATCCATATCGGATAGGATTGTGGCGATACGCGTTTGTTCGGTAAGGGATTTTGGGAATGATATTTCAAATGACTGTAATTCCAAACTATTGATGCCCGGCTGCCCACTTCTCATTGAGTTTGAATTTATAAAGTCATAATAGGCGTGTGATTTGGTTATATAGAACAATAACTTTGAATTCAATATTTCGGAATTTACTTTTAATCTTATTAAGAACCCAGCAAATACTAGCATTCCATTTTTTTGCTGATGATAATACGATTTTCCTACGCTAGCCCCCGTTCTTGCAATGCAAATATCTCCTGTATCCAAAATATAATTTGGGGATAGAATGCTATCAACAGATACTTTTGTTTGGTAAAGAAATTCTCCATTATCACCAATATCAGTTATTCTAAGATAGGTAGGGAACTTGTCATTAAAACTCACAGCCGCTGCATTAATACCATAATCCGGTGTTTTATTTAAAACCTCCCCCAACTTCTTCACTTCCCATCCTTCCTTTGGCGTCAGCAATTCCTGCATCGCGCCTTGTTTGATGAGGCGTTTTTTGGCGATCAAATCTTCCAGGCTTTCAATCCACGCATCGGCATCACTCAAAGCTTTGGCAATGGCTTGTTGCTCGGGGAGTGGAGGGAGGGGGATTTTTACATCATACAAACCACTTGCATAAATGTGGACAACAGCATCCCCTTGTCCATTTGCAGACTTTTGTCTTTGTATAGCCTTTGAATTTAATAAGTACCCTAAGAATGACGAATCGGTATCTTGCGTTGGCCTTAAAATTACAATATCACCTCCAACACATGTTCGAAAATCATCTATAAAGGCTATACTTTTACCAATTTCCTCCTTCGTCTCTCCTGATCCTGCAAATAAAATATCTCCCCTTTTTAGTTCAATAGAGTTTTCGGCAACACTTTCACTAATGAATGAGTAATATTTCTTAACAACATTGTGGTGCTTGGTATATAATTCTCCATATCTAATTGCTGGTATTTCACCTGTGTTAGCCTCACTTTTGCTTATACCTTTCCCTTTGGTAAATTTACCAATACCACCTAATGTTTTAACCTCCCAATCCTCCGGAATCAACCCAATCTCCGTCTGTTGCATCGTATTTTCCTTTACCATACCAATCCCATTTTTTCAAGGTGAGCCATTACCTTGCTTTCAGCTTCAGATGCGCTTGTCAGCAATTCGGGCAATGGTGAAGCGTAACGCTCGGCCAGTGCGTTGATACGCTGCGTTAGTCCCTGTGAGATTTTGTCTTGTTCTTGTTGCAAGGTACCCAGCAAGTGGGCTTTCCATTTTTGGTGGATCACCACGCTTTTGATTTCGGTTTCGGTAAGGGTTGGGTATTTTTCAATAACTCTGGCTTCAATATTTTCCTTAGCAATTTTAATGAGCTTACCTATTCCTGCCAGCGCTTCCTGGGAGTCAATATAGCTTTTGATATACTTAAGTTCTTCCTTTGGAGCGTAGGCCGCCTTGCGTTCTTTGTAAAGCACCTTCACATTTTTTAGGTTAATCT
>CAZAVR010000317.1:0-5293 GCA_964488435.1 uncultured Cytophagales bacterium
AGAAGGATCGCCCGGTCCGTTGGACAGGAAAAAACCATCCGGGTTCCATTCCAGTATCTCCTCTATGGGCGTTTTGGCAGGAAACACCTTACATAGCCCACCGCGCTGTGTGATATTCTCAAGAATACTCTTCTTCACACCGAAGTCCATAACAGCTACCCGCCAGTCAGCATTGGTTTCATCCCCTACAAAATAGGGTTCCCTTGTACTTACAACTGAAGATAGCTCCAATCCCTCCATTGAAGGGATTTTCTTAAGCTCCTCCATCAACTCGGCCTCGTCGGTTATTTCCGAAGAAATAATCGCATTCATGGCTCCCTTCTCTCTTACTACCCTTACCAGATGCCTTGTATCCACATTGCTTATCCCCACAATATTGTTCTTCTCGAAATAAGCCTGAAGTGAAAAATCAGCCGTATGACGGGAATAGTCCACAGAAAAGGTGTTGCAAACCATGCCTCGGATCTTAACAGAGGACGACTCTTCCTCTGTCTCCAGCTGAACGCCATAATTCCCGATATGTGCGTTTGTATTGACGATGATCTGTCCGAAATAAGAGGGATCAGTATAAATCTCCTGATAGCCCGTCATACCGGTATTAAAACAAATTTCACCTCCGGTCGTACCGATTTTACCGAGAGCTAGCCCACGATAACAGGTCCCATCTTCAAGTAACAAAAGTGCCGTTTTGGATTGATTCATCTATGTTTGTTTTTAAGAAAATTCCGATGCCTGCCAGCGCACAAACATGCCCAGGCAAACCCGGGCACAAAATTAAGAAAATAAGCTCAAAAAAAGGGGCTAAACAATTAATGCTTAACCCCTTTTTTCCAATTATATTTCTGACTTATGCTTCACGTCCTCCGAGAAGCTCGTCTTGCCACTTTTTAAGCTCATCCCACTTTCCTTCTGCAGCCAGTTCAGCCTGCTTAGGCCAGGTTGCAGGATCATGGGCAGCGAATTGAGAACCTGCGTTATCGAGGATCTCTCTGATAGACTCAGTTGTAGCTGCTGCAAGGTCGGCAAAAGTAACCACGCCGGCTGCAGTCAATACTTCAGCAATTTTGGGACCTATACCTTCCACAATTTCCAGGTCATCGGCTTTGGTTTCAGCAGGTGCTTCTTCAACAACCTCCGCTACAGCTGCAGGTGCAGCTACTGCTTCAACAGCTGAGGTTTCTTCTGAACCCGCTTTCTTACCGCCACGACGGCTTCTGCGCGTTTTCGCTGTTTTCGCATCTGCATCAGCAAGCAACAGAGCATCGTTGAAATCAACAAGCTCTATCAAAGCTGTCTCAGCAGCATCACCCAAACGATTTCCAAGTTTAATAATCCTTGTATATCCACCAGGACGATTCGCCACTTTATCGGAAATCACGCTGAACAACTCTTTAACTGACTCTTTGTTCTGCAGGTAAGAGAATACCACCCGGCGGTTATGTGTAGAATCTTCTTTCGAACGGGTCAAAAGAGGCTCAACATACTTACGAAGCTCTTTCGCTTTTGCCAGGGTAGTTTCAATACGCTTGTGCAAAATCAAAGAAGAAGCCAGGTTTGACAGCAATGCTTTACGATGTGGGGCAGTTCTTCCTAAATGACTATACTTTTTTCCGTGTCTCATTGGTTTGATAATTTAACCTCCCGCTTGCTACGGTGAGGCTGGTCCGATTCGAGCCGCGTAAACCGCGCATCAGAATGGTAACCGGTTATATAAATTGATTTAATTAATCCTCGTCCAACTTGTACTTGTTCACCTCCATTCCGAAAGTAAGACCTTTTTCACTAACAAGTTGCTCAAGCTCCGTAAGGGACTTCTTACCGAAATTACGGAACTTCATCATATCAGAAATCTCCAGCTTGACAAGGTCACCCAGTGACTTAACATCAGCAGACTTGAGACAGTTATAAGCCCGCACTGACAAATCAAGTTCGGCAAGCGGAGTTTTAAGAAGTTTACGCATACGCAGCATTTCCTCATCCACCTGATTGTCTTCTTCAGCCTTCTGCTTCTCAAATGTCATCGTCTGATCAGAGAACAGCATAAAGTGCTGGATAAGAATGTTGGCAGCACCCTTAAGTGCGTCCTCCGGATGGATAGAACCGTCCGTCTGGATATCTATCAAAAGACGCTCGTAATCCGTCCTTTGTTCAACACGTGTATTTTCAACGCTGTATTTTACGTTTTTAACAGGTGTATAGATAGCATCTACCGCTATGTAACCGAAAGGAACCTCAGTAGCCCGTGGCTCATCTGCCGGTACATAACCGCGACCTTTATCCAAAAGCAATTCCATTTCGAATTCCCTCTGCGCATCAATATGGCAAATAACAAGTTCAGGATTTAACACCTCGTATGAACTGGTAAACTTCCCGATATCACCGGCAGTTATAATGGTAGAATTCTTTAGATTAACAACGATACGGTTTTCTACAACGTCAGACACCTTCTTGAAGCGGACCATTTTCAGGTTCAGGATAATCTCGGTAACGTCCTCGACAACCCCTTCGATGGTAGAAAATTCATGAAGCACACCAGGTAGCTTCACACTATTGATGGCGTAGCCTTCCAATGATGACAAAAGAATCCGGCGTAACGCGTTTCCGATCGTAACACCATATCCTCTTTCAAGAGGCTTAAACTCAAACAACCCGTGAAAATCGTTGGCTTTCTCCATTACGACTTTGTCGGGCATTTGGAATGCTAGTATTGACATGGTCTGTGCTCCTTTGTTTATAGTAAATGACAGGTGATCACTCCGTCTGTTACTTTTGCGATCGCATTGCTTACCCCAAAAGGTAAGTAAAAAGCCGTCCCGGGTAGCCGGGACGGTAATATATAAGCTTACTTCGAGTAAAGCTCGACGATGAGCTGCTCATTAACATTCTCTGGAATCTGATCCCTTTCCGGAAAAGTAACAAATTTTCCGGAAAACTCCTGACCATCCCATTCTAACCAGTTATACTTTTTAGAACTGTTGAGTGACAGACTACTCGAGATCGCCTCAAGGGACTTGGATTTCTCTCTGACAGAGATAACCTGTCCGGGACGTAGAGAGTAAGATGCAATATTCACGACATCTCCGTCTACTAATATATGTTTATGCGACACCAACTGACGTGCTGAACGACGTGTTGGCGCAATACCCAGACGATAAACAGTGTTATCCAAACGGGCTTCGCAGAATTTAAGCATGTTCTCTCCGGTAATACCGCTCTTCACAGCTGCCTTTTGGAACAAATTACGGAACTGTCTCTCAAGTATACCGTATGTGTACTTTACTTTTTGCTTTTCAGCCAACTGCAGCGCGTACTCCGACTTCTTACCGCGACGGCCGCGGCCATGCATACCCGGAGGATAATTCTTCTTTGCAAGTGCCTTGCTCGGCCCCATGATAGGCTCACCGAAACGCCTTGCTATCTTTACTTTTGGACCTGTGTAACGTGCCATTATATGTTGCTATTTAAAATTAAAAAATTCCTTCTCCGATTAGGTAACCCCACAGTTCCTAAATTACCAATCGAAGCCGGCCAACTAAAATACTAATTAAACTCTTCTGCGTTTGGGAGGACGACATCCGTTGTGAGGAAGTGGAGTAATGTCTTTGATGAACAAAACTTCTATACCTGCATTTTGAATAGTACGGATAGCAGATTCTCTTCCCGAACCAGGTCCTTTTACGAACACCTCTGCTTTACGCATACCCAGTTCGAAAGCCACTTGCGCGGCAGACTGTGCAGCCGTTTGAGCAGCATAAGGCGTGTTCTTCTTTGAACCACGGAACCCCTGCTTACCTGCAGATCCCCACGAGATCACCTGTCCTGTACTGTTTGTAATCGAAATGATGATGTTGTTAAAAGAAGCCTTGATGTGAACTTGCCCTACGGGCTCTACCACAACGACGCGCTTCTTGGCTTTGTCTTTTCTTTTTGCTTGTGCCATTTTTTTGATCTCTGGTCAAATTACAGATAGTTCATCTGTAATCAATTTCTATTTAGTAGCCTTCTTCTTGTTAGCAACTGTCTTACGTCTTCCCTTACGAGTACGTGAGTTGTTCTTGGTTTTCTGTCCGCGCAAAGGCAAGCCTTTACGGTGACGTAAACCACGATAGCATGCGATATCCATCAGGCGCTTGATACTAAGCTGCACTTCAGACTTAAGCGCACCCTCCACTTTGAATTCGCTGGCGATAATCGAACGAACAGCACCCGACTCATCATCTGACCAGTCCAAAACCTTCTTGTTCGAATCTACTCCGGCTTTACCCAAAATCTTGCGTGCCGAACTCCGACCTATACCATAAATGTAAGTAAGGGATATCTCACCTCTCTTCTTATCGGGAATGTCTACTCCTGCAATACGTGCCATAAATTTATTATTATCCTTGTCTTTGTTTGTACCGAGGATTCTTTTTGTTAATTACATAAACCTTACCCTTGCGCCGTATTACCTTGCAGTCGGCACTGCGCTTCTTTACTGATGTTTTAACTTTCATTTGATTAACTATTTTCGAGTTTTCTTAACAAACCTGCCCCCGCCCTCAGCGGAACTCGGTCTTTCACTGGTTCTATTTATAACGGTATACGATTCGGGCTTTGGACAGATCGTAAGGAGACATCTCCAATTTAACCCTGTCGCCTGGCAAAATCTTAATGTAGTGCATTCTCATCTTACCGGAAATATGCGCTATTACCTCATGCTTGTTCTCCAGCTGAACTCTGAACATCGCGTTTGATAATGCTTCCAGGATAACGCCGTCCTGCTCTATGGATGCTTGCTTCGCCATTAAATTTATTCTTATACTTACACCATCAGGCTGGTATGTGCCGTAACATTCTCGATATATTCAAACGTGGTAAGCACCTCGGCCTTACCCTTCCTCACAGCTACAGTATGTTCAAAATGAGCAGAGGGCTTCCTGTCAGAAGTTTTGATGGTCCAACCATCCCTTTCCTGGAAAATCGTTCTCTTACCCAGATTAACCATCGGCTCTATCGCTATCACCATCCCCTCTTTCAACAAGGCCCCCTTCCCTCTCTTTCCGTAATTAGGCACTTCCGGGCCCTCATGCAGCTCTTTTCCTACGCCATGTCCCACCAGCTCACGTACGACGGAATAACCAAAACCCTCCACATAATCCTGAACTGTAAAACCGATATCGCCTGTTCTCAAGCCATCTACAGCCTGTTCAACCGCCAAAAGTAAGGATTTTTTTGTTCTGACAAGTAATTCTCTCACTTCGGAAGCAACATCACCCACAGGATAGGTGTAAGCGCTGTCGCTGTGGAAACCCTC
>CAZAVR010000318.1:0-5292 GCA_964488435.1 uncultured Cytophagales bacterium
TAGCCTATGAAGGTGATCACAAGTTTGTTGGTGAGGGCGCTTCTGGAAATACTAAAATACCCCGTGGAGTCCGTGGTCGTGCCCTGAGTGGTACCGGCCCATAGTACTGTTGCACCGGGTAACGCTGTTTTTAGTGCACTGTTGGTGTGCTTTTCATATACGTTGCCCGTTATGTTTTGCGCATATATCTGGGGCAATGTCAAAAGGCAAAGCATGCTTGTTATGATATATCTGTTCATTTATTGATGACTTTTTGTCGGAAAACCGGCAAATGTTAATACGTCTTATCGTGGTGCCAGCATACGGATGCTATGCGCCTCTACACTCATGAAAGTGCAGGTAAACCAATTGGATAAGAAGTATCAGATCAAAAATGACTGAATAAAACAGAGCATACTTCGCCCGTGATGCAGAGAGGAGAAAGATAGGGAACGGACAAACGACTTTTGCGTTATTGTCGACGCTATGGGCGCAAAAAAGAAAATCCGGCTCTCATAAAACGTAGCTTCGGCTACTGTTTTGATGAATTTGGTAAGCAGCTGAGATGAAGAAGAAAGCACTTCAAGCTTCTCATACCTGGACTGTTCCTGGCAGCATTTTACTTTCTTGAAAAACGACTGGTTTTCGGTTGCTTTTTTCCGGTTGGTGGAAACCTTACAGCCTTTGCAGGATTTTATTTTGGTGGAGGACAGCTGAATGCTTTTTCCGCGCATCATGCAGTGGTGCTCAATCAGCCCCAGGCCTGTACTTCCCACTAGGAGGAGTAGGGCCATAAATACGGTCACCGATTTTTGCACTGTCTTTTTCATAACACAAAGGTAATCAATACTATTCTAATTCAAATGAAAGGCGGAGATGTTGAAAGGTTTTAGCATAATTATGTAAGGGGGGGTAAGTTGGCCACGAATGCACGAATTGTATTGTTTGCTGAGGTGGGGGTTTGGAAGGAGAAAGGTTTTGGGCCACGAATGCACGAATTGTATGGTTTGACGGGAGGGGTTTTCAGAGGAGAAAATTTGTTGGCCACGGATGCACAGATTGTGTTGTTTGCCGGGTGGGTTTTAAGTATGGAAAAGACTTGTCCGTGTCTCCGTGGCTAAAACCTTGTCGGGCAAGGAGGCATGGAAGGGTGCTTGCGTATGAAACAATCCAATTCAGAAACAAAAAAAAGGCTAAGAAAATGGAGAAGTAACGTTCGTTTATCCTTTACCACCACTGTGCGTCAGGCAGTGCATACCAACTGGTATCCGTCTCGGTTTGCCAGGGAGCCGGGGAGAATTGCCAACTGGCGTCGATCTGATCGAAGTGGCGGCTGATGCTCTGTTTCCCCCACTGGTAGCCTATGCGGTAAGTTTTTGGCCCGTGTTGGAGCGTCCCGAACAGCATCGGGTAGGAAAACCCCGAAACGCCGTTGGTGTACTGTATGGCCTTCTCTATGGTAAGCCTGGCCCCGGCGGGTATCCGTACGATTAGCCTGACATCCGAGTCCGACATCTCCGCCCGCTCAAACAGGTTAGTCCATTGCGTATGCGTGCTGTCGATCAGCGTATAAGGATAGAGTTGGTCGGCGTGCGGGTTTGTTGTTTCTTCAAACAGGGCTGTTTCCTTATTCAATATCACCGTCTTACCGATCCATCGGTCGAACGGCGGGTAGCTGTCAAGACTGGTGGACTTGGTTTTGAGGGTAAAATACAGCAGAAAGGCAAACCCTGAAAGTCCGCCCAGTATAACTATGCCTATAATTTTGATCCATTTCTTTGATGCCATAGTAAGCGTGTTAGAGGTGCAAAAGTAAGGGGGATGGGGGTTGGGGTGGCCACGAATGGGTGGATTTTTTTGTTTTTGGTGGGATTAGGAGGAATGAGTTGGTCAAGTGCAGCGGGGTATTATTCAAACAGAATGAGAAGGACAAGCAATTTCCGAATCTGAGAAAGCAATTGGTAAAATCGGTGTTGTCAATAAAAAACTAGAAATCTGAGGAGGCAAAAGCTGAATATTTTATGCAAGGTTTAGTTTTTATTTTTATATATTGCCGTTGTACAAAAGTTGAAATTGCTCATAGAATTAGACCCTCTGGAGGAAGCGAGCGAGTGCGATAGGCTACTGAAGTCGGTAAGCTGGTTTGGCAAGCCTCTACAAAGCTGTATTTTTGAAACCGAAATGGCAGACAAAGCTTTCATAACACCCAACGTGCTAAAATGGGCCAGGGAATCTGCAAGGATGGCCGAAGGCATTACTGCGGCCAAGGTTTCCGTGACAGTTGCTAAATTGAAAGAGTGGGAAGATGGCGTAAGCCAGCCTACCATCAAGCAGGCGCAAACGCTGGCTAAAGCTTACAAAAGACCATTCGCTTTGTTCTTCTTGCCGGACATACCGCGGGATTTCCAGCCTCTTCAGGACTTCAGGAAGCCAGGTTCGAAAGAATTGACCACCTCGTCTGTTTTCATCATCAGGGAAATTCAGCAAAAGCAAGCCTGGATAAGTGACGTTCGTGCCGAGAACAACGAGGAAACACTGCCCTTCGTGGGGAAGTTCTCTACTAAGGATAACCCTCAGGCGGTAGCTCAGGATATTTTAGAAACACTGGGCATCAACCCGACGCGATATAAGACCGACAACCCTATACGGGAATGGATTAATGCGGCTGAAGCCAATGGCATTTTTGTTTCTCGTACCAGTTTTATCCATTCAAGAATGAAGCTGGATTCCGATGAACTCCAGGGTTTTGCGATTGCTGACCCGTATGCGCCGTTTGTTTTTGTCAACTCGGACGATTGGAATGCCCCCCAATTATTTACGCTCGTTCACGAACTGGCTCATATCTGGATCGCAGCTACGGGTATTTCAAATGAGATCGAATCTGTCATAACCGACCGAGGCAACCTGAACCCGGTTGAGCTTTTTTGCAATGAAGTGGCCGCCAACGCTTTAATTCCGGGTGAGCTATTATTAAGGCTCGACAAATCGGTTTTTGCCAGCTTTCATCGTGTATTTGCGGCTTCAAAGTCATTAGGAGTCAGCTCATTTGCCTTTTTGCTGAGGGCTTTCAAACTCAGGCTTATCCCGGTGTCTGTTTACCAGGATCTGAAAAAGCAGGCAGAACGCGAGTACCAGGCGTTTGTGGTCATAGAAGCTGAAAAAAGAGCCCTGCTCAAATTAAAACAAAAGGAAAGTCCCGGCGGCCCCAACCCTTACCTGTTGCGTCTTAATAAAAACAGCCGGCTTTTTACCCAGGTAGTGTTGGACGCCCTGAGAAGCGGGTCGGTTCAACCCACCCAGGCCAGCCTTTTACTCGGCACCCCGGTAAATAATTTCCACAAATTAGAGGCCCAGATATATAAATGAGTGCACCGGCGACAGTTTATTGCCTGGATGCGAATGTACTCATTCAGGCTTGGCAAAAATATTACGCTCCTGATATTTGTCTCGACTATTGGGCAATCCTAAACCAGTTGGGCAGCCAGGGAAGAATCTTTATACCCGAGGAAGTCAGAAACGAGATTGTGGTAGCCGATGGTGCTGACAAGGCTGAAGATGACTTGTCGCGGTGGCTGAAACGCAGCTCAATTCCTGTGCAAAAGCCGACGGCACATGTCATAAAATGTTGGCAGGATATCCTTGGGGCCAATCCGTTGCATAAGTTCCTGGTCGATAACGTCAAAGGCCGCTCACTGGCTGATCCCTGGGTTATTTCTCATGCGTTAAGTAGAAATGCGACGGTTGTGACGAAGGAAAGCCCAATCACCTCAATAAGCGCCAAAAAGCCTGTGACGATTCCAAATGTTTGTCAGAACATGGGAATACGTTGGATTGATGATTTCACTTTTGTGAAGGAGATTGGGTTGAAGTTTTCGTGTAAGTTTTAGAAACCCCTAAACGAACAATATATTAAAAACTGAAATCCGGGCTGGGTAGTTGACAGCCTTTTGTCAAGTACCCAGCAAGTCAAACCTTTTTGTGTTAATCTTGCCCCCTGGTGAAAGTTATGATTTATTTGATTTGGGCCTTACATGTATGGAAAAACAAACAAAGACTCTGGAAGACAAAATTTACGAATGGCTAAATAAAACGGGCTATCCCCTTGAGCTCTTTGCTGGCTCAATATTGACAGCACATGGATTCTCGGCGATGAACTCTTACATGTATAAAGATGCTGAAAATAGTCTGATTAGAGAGTTAGATATAAATGCTTACAAGAGCTGGGGATGGTCTGAGGGCAGTTTGAGCATCGATATTATTTTAGAATGCAAAAAATCAACAAAGCCATTTTTGTTGTTTCAAAATATTGATGGAACTGATATCTCATTCAATATCGGCTCCTACTATGAACCAGCGGATCCTGTTTTCAATAGCTTTGTCAAGAATCCATTTCACTCGGTCAAGTTAGAAGGTAGATCAGCCCAAGGATTTAAAATGGTACAGTCATTTGTTGATGGCGATGAGGTAATTCGTAAGGCGGTAAACACTCTCCTAAAAGCATCCATTCATTGGCGAAATGAACAAGCTGAACCTTATTTTCGGAAGACTTGCATAGAAGAGAATAGCCACGGAATTTTCGTACCTGTATTACTACTGGATGCTCCTTTTTATGGTATTGAAATAGGTGATACGGATGAGATCGAAATTCAAGAGATTGATTTTGGTATACTGGAAATTACAGATGCACACTATTTCTCCTATCCGGAATTTCCCATACTTGTTGTAAAAAGAGATTTTTTGCCTGTTTTCTTGGTTAATCTGGAACAACTAGCCCAAAACATGCTTGATTTTCTGCAAGAAAATCCTATTAAAAACGTGAAAAACTTTGGAAAAGCGAGATTGGAATTTTTTGAAAAGGAATAAAATAGCCATTCTGTTTGATCAACAGCTATCCTCTCTTCAACAACCCCTTCATCACCGCCACCATTTCATCCTTCTCCTTCAGCATCCGCTCATAAAGTGCCATTTTCTCACTATGAAGTTTTTGTATCTCTTCGACGGGATTGATGTTAAAAGTATGTGAATGACCCGCATTTAACATAGAGCTATCGGAAAACGTATTCGCAATCACATTCACCGCATTTTCCTCATCAAAATTTTTTATCGCTTCCACAGGAATCTTCAATATTTGGGACACCTGTTGTAAAATGGCGTCGTCGATGGTTTCCTTTTGCTCGATGAGCGACACCTTCTGCTGGTTCCAATCCTCGCCTAACTCCCAGGCAACTCCTTCCTGCTTGAGGTTTAACATCTCTCGGAAGCGGCGGATGTTGCGGCCTTGATGTACTTTTTTACGGTCTGTCATGGTAGTAT
>CAZAVR010000319.1:0-5277 GCA_964488435.1 uncultured Cytophagales bacterium
TGATATAAACCGCGGCAATAAATTTACTTACCTGACTTCTACAGCCACCAAATCCAGGAGTTTACACAAATACATGGTACAGGAGGGGGGCAAAGACCACCCGAACACCAGGGTAAATTTTCTTTGCGGAGACGTGGTTACGACAGTTATTCAATGTCAGAACGGAGAGAATGTAGTCATGATACACGATACCACATCTCCCAGACCCTATTCGCTCGGATTCCGCGCACAGGGAACCGAGGGCCTGTGGATGGAAGACGGAAACACTATTTTCCTGGAGAAGCTGGCTACCCAGCCTCATACCTGGGAACCTGCAGCTCCCTACCTGAAAAAACACGATCACGGTATCTGGAAAAAATTTGAAAATGAGGCTAAGCATGCCGGCCATGGTGGAATTGACTTCTTTGTGATCAGATCTTTCATAGAAACCGTTCGTCGCAAAAAGGCCCCGTTAATGGATGTCTATGACGCCGCCACCTGGAGTGTACTCAGCCCATTGTCGGAATTATCCGTATCCCGTGGAAGTTCTCCTGTAGAAATTCCTGATTTCACCCGGGGTAAATGGAAAACCAATCCCAGAATTTTCGGCCTGAGCGAAGATTATTAAAACCTCATTTTTCCGACATTCGACTGTTACCGGTCCATTTCATTCAAACCGGTCATTAAACCTCTGTAAGTAAATCATATCTAAAAGGACACGTAGCATTCCGCAGCAGCTTTTTCGCATTTACTGTGAAAAAAGAGAAAGCCCTTGTCGCAAATTCTCAAAAAAGCCTGAAATTTGCGGATTCAAAATAAATATTTGGCAAATATGATGTGATTAAGTGAAGTCGTTCTTACTTTTAGCGATTCTTTATAACTACATAGCCGTAACATTTAAAAAAACAAAAGAAAATAGAAGAATGAAAAAAAGTAAAATTCAGCTCCTTTCTGTGCTGTGCATTACCCTTCTGTCGAGCTCCGGATATGCGCAACGGTATCCTGCGGGACGAACCCCGGAAGAGTCCGCGAAAACATTCCAACTTCGTGAAGAATTCGGCATTGAAAAATTTGTTTCTGAACCAGATGTACTTGCCCCTGTCGATATGGTATTTGACGGTCTGGGGAATATCTATGTAGTGGAAATGGGGGACTATCCTTATGATGCCCAACCAGGCAATTTCAAAGGACGTATCCGCCTGCTGAGAGATACGAACAACGATGGCAAAATTGATGAATCACATGTGTTCGCAGACAATTTACCCAGCGCCACTAGCGTATTCCCATGGAAAGGCGGAATAATAGTGACGGCAGCTCCGGATATTTTGTACCTCAAAGACACCAACGGTGACTTCAAAGCTGATAGCAGAGAGGTTCTTTATACCGGATTCTTCGCTAAAAACTCGGAAGCACAAATCACCTGTATGCGCCTAGGTGTAGACAACTGGATTTATGCCAACAACAGTGGACAGGGTGGAAAAGTTACTTCCAAAATAAAGCCGGATGCTCCTGAGATCAATATGGCTGGCACTGACTTCCGTTTCAGAATGGACCGTGGAGTAGCTGAAAATGAATCGGGTACCGGACAATTTGGTCTCGGACTGAATGATGTCGGCCACCGCTTCATATCTCAGAATACAATTCACATCCGGCAGGTGATTATTCCTCACCGCTATCTTCGCCGTCATGCGTTTATGCCGTCTTACCGTGCAGAACACAACATCTCAGACCATGATCTGATTATGTTCCAGAAGTCTCAGACACCCTACTGGCGCCAGGAAAGAACCAATCGTCGTCAGGCCAGGTATGATTCATTGGGAACAGGAGCGAAAGAATATGCCAGAGACCACTTTACAGGTGCTTCAGGCGGTACTTTCTTTGGAGGAGATGGTTTTCCTGACGGGTATTATGGCAGCATCTTCACAGGTGAAGTAGCCGGAAACCTCATACACCGCGATGTGATCAGGACCAATCCTGGAAGCCCCGTTTACACGGCCGTACGTGATCCCAAAGAAAAGGACAGAGAATTCCTTGCCTCAACCGATACCTGGTTCCGTCCTGCGAACTTCGCTACAGGACCTGACGGATATCTCTATGTAGTAGATATGTATGCTCAGCATATAGAAACGCCCGTATCTATCCCAAACGACCTTACCGCGGAAATGGATTATTCCACCAACCTTAAGTATGGTCGTATCTGGCGTATATTCCCTAAAAACGGCGCCAAACGTCCCGTTCAGATTCCAAATCTGTCGACCAAGAGTTCTAATGAACTTATAGAGCTTCTTTCACACCCTAACCAGTGGTGGAGACAGACTGCACAGCGTATCCTTCTTGAAAGGGAAGATAAAGCTACGATCCCTGTGCTGAAGAAAAATATCAAAGAAGGCAAAAGTGGTCTTGGACGTCTGCACTCGCTTTATGCACTGGATGCTCTGAATGCACTGGACGCTGAGGAGGTAAAAGCAGGATTGAGTGACTCCGACGAACGCGTTCGCGAGCATGCAATTATTCTTGCAGAAAGATTCCCTAAACTGCTTCCGGATGTACAAAACCTGGTGAACGATTCCAACCCGCACGTTGCTTTCCAATCTGCGTTGAGCCTGGGACAATTCTCAGGAAAAAATGCTGCAGCCGGTCTTGCTGAAGTAGCTGAAAAATATGCGCAGGACGGTTTCTTCCGCACCGCTATATTCAGTTCACAGGCAGGATCCTCGCCTGAGTTTATCCAGCTTCTTGCCAAAAGAGGTACCTTCTTTAAGGAGGTAACGCCTGCCAAGCTTTCTCTGGTAGATGACCTTGCCAACATAGCCGGCGCACGTAATGACAAAGGTGATGTGGCCGGCATACTTGATCTCGCATCTTCTTTGTCAGCTGAAAAGAAATGGCAGATAGCCGCATTAAACGGACTTGCAAAAGGTGTGAAGAGGTCTAAAAACAAAACCACTCCTGACAAAAAAGTAGTGGCAGCCATTCAAAAACTTGAAGACAAATCTGCTGATGATGTGAAGAAGGCGATAAATAATGCAAAAACTGCATTAGGTATTTGATCTAACTATTTGTTAACCATTTAACACCAAAGCAAAAAGGAAGCGTCACCGCCTCCTTTTTGCTTTAAGTGAACGACCAGGATTATGAAGCACGAAGAAAAACGGAGGCTGTTTCTGCAGAAATGCTTGTCATACGGAATAGCCATGACAGGTGGGGGTGTATTACTAAGCAGTTGTAAAACCACCAAAAAAACAGTAGCCACTACGCAAAAGCCGGCTAACCCGGCAGTGGCTCAAAAGAAACCGGCTTGTGAAGACATGACGGGCGTTGATCCCGGCGAAGTCGAAAAACGTAAAGCGCTTGGCTATGTGAATGAATCACCTTTACCTGATAAGCAGTGTGACAACTGTAAATTGTGGATTCCTGTCAAAGAAGGTAAAGAGTGCGGCGGATGTCTTTTATTTGCCGGCCCGGTTTCACCTGGCGGACACTGTACCTATTGGGCTGACCCGGTGTAATGCAGAGCTGGAAAGCTCCCACTTGCCCGTGTTGATTCATCATATCATATACCAATTTCAGAGAAAACAGAGCCGGAAAGATGCTCTTTTTTCCTGATTTTGTAAGATATGCTTAAAAATACGGGCAGGTATTTTTTATGTCGCGCCACAGCGGCTATCGGCAACTCCATCGCCTATTCAAAAACATGCTTTATTACAGAATTGCTGATTACAAGAGCGTTCCTGATTCTCTCCGGCGAAAAGTGTGTTTTGCCAGGTGTAGTGAACCGAATAGGGATTACCGGAAAGACGGATATAAAGCATGCTGAACCTGCCAACGCTGCCCGCCCCATCTTGGCGCACGCCCGGGATGAAGCAATTCTCTGGAATTTGGATTTAACCATACAGGATCCCGGATGGAAAAATACGATATTCCCAATTCCTCCGGGTAAAAGATGGTAGAAGCCCTATATTAAGAGATAACGGTCGAATCCAAAGGCAATTCTTTTGCCAATACGGGGCCATATCGAAACGGGCAGGGTATCCATGTAGCGAAACTGGAAATAAATCGAATATTTCTTCATTAAGATCAGGCAAAATCCGGCTTCTTAATCTACCTGGCGAATGGTGTGTTACGAGAACAGCGACACCGTGTCAGGGACCTCGACGGATGTAGAAGAGGCGCTCATGGCGGCAATGGCCGAAATATTAAAACAGAGATATGGATAGACGTAATTTTATTAAAACCTCCTTTGCGCTCACTACTCTTCCTGATTTTATGGAAAGTAAAAACATAGTACCTATGAACGGAAATGTGAAAAACATACAGGTAATCAGGACCAATTCAAATTTTGAAAGAGAACCTCTTACCCGCCCTTTCGGATTCAAAGGCGGGTTTCTGACTGAACTATGGCAGACAGCCAGCCAGCTTAGCACTGCCGACAATTCCCGGATAGGTCTGGCTACACAAAGTGTATTGTACGGTGATGCCAATTTATTTGAACAGTATTCTGAGGCAGGCGGCAACGCATTGATGTATGCGATGACAGAAAGAGCACTGAGAATTGTAAAGAGTACGCCGTTTAGCACCCCCGTAGATCTGCTTGATAAAATCCTTCCACAACTGGAATATGAAGCTAAACAACTAACCGGGCTCCCCGAGGTGAACATCAACTTCATTTTCAATGCTCTGATCAGTATCGATAATGCTGCTTGGTTATTATATGCCGCAGAGAATAACCTGAAAAATTTCGATGCAATGATCCCTCTGCCTTATAAAAAGGCGCTTTCTGCCCGAAACAATAAGGTGGCTGTGATGTTCCAGGTTTCTTACTCCATGCCGGAACAGGAGGTGATAAATGCTGCCGATCAGGGTTATTTCATTATCAAAATTAAAACAGGTCAGCCGGGAACCCAGGCCGAAATGCTGCAAAAAGACATGGATAAAATTTCCAGGGTGCATGCAGCGCTTAAGGATAAAAGAACCAGCCAGACCCCTGACGGAAAACTCATTTATACCCTGGACTCGAATGCCCGGTATGAGAAAAAGGAAACCCTGCTCAAATTGCTGGATCATGCCGGTAAGATAGGCGCGCTTTCACAGATCTTGTTTGTAGAGGAACCTCTTTCGGAAAATAACAATGAGCATGTGGGAGACATAGGTATCAGAATGGCGGCCGACGAAAGTATCCATACGGAACAGGATGCCGTCAAACGCCTTGATCAGGGCTACAAAGGTCTTGTACTGAAAGGAATCGCCAAGTCGCTCAGCTTGTCTTTGAAAATTGCCAAACTGGCCTATGAGCGCGGT
>CAZAVR010000320.1:0-5273 GCA_964488435.1 uncultured Cytophagales bacterium
TCCGTCCAAATTACTGTAATAAGCGCGACCATTATTAATTTTGGTAAAGGCCTGGACAAATTTCTTCAGGTAAGGATCTGATGCGATCATAAAGGTAGTTACCTCAATATTTAATTTCCTGCATGTTGAGGCAAGTGTCAGGGTCTTATTGACAATCTTCCTGTCCAGTCCAAAGCTGTTTTTATAGTAATTGATGCCTTGTTTCAAACAGGTAGGTTTGCCATCTGTAATCATGAAGATCTGCCGGTTGCGGGTCTTCCTTTTGCGCAGGATATCCATCGCCAGTTCAAGCCCGGCCACGGTATTGGTATGATAAGGCCCCACTTCCAGATAGGGCAAATCCTTCAGCTGTATCTGCCAGGCATCGTTTCCGAAAACAATCAGATCGAGCGTATCTTTTGGATACCGGGTCCTGATAAGCTCCGCCAGGGCAAGAGCTACTTTTTTGGCCGGAGTGATACGGTCTTCTCCATAAAGTATCATAGAATGGCTGATGTCAATCATTACCACGGTAGAGGTTGTCGTCTTTTGCTCTTTTTCAGTGACCTCCAGATCACGCTCACGCAACTGAAAATCCCCTATCCCGTGATTAACCTGTGCATTCCGGATCGACTCCGTCATGGAAATTTGTTCGATAGCATCGCCAAACTGGAAGGCCCTTATGTCGCTGCTCAACTCGTCTCCTACCCCCGAATGAGGTGTATGGTGGTTTCCACCGGCTTTAGAACGTTTCAATTTCCCAAAAATCTCTTCCAAGGCTCCCCTCCGGATATTTTGCTCCATCTTCGGCGTAAGCGATACCTGTCCGGAAACACTTTCCTCAGAAAGATACCCCTTGTTCTTGAGGTCCTGGTAGAAATCCCCTATTCCATATTTATCGTCCGTCAAGTGATAGCGCTGATCAAGCTGGTTAAGCCAGGTCATCGCATCGGCTACGTTCCCGGAAGACATGAGGAGAAGTTGCCGGAAAATATTCAGCAACTGATCAAATTTACTTCCTGAGTTATTTTCAGGCGGGACAAATTTACTAAAACGAAAACCAGTCATACTTTACCTGTTTCTGTTATAAAGATAATCCATCAGGATTTGGTTCCCACCACACAATGCTGCAATTCCTACGGGATCAAAATCCGGCAAGCTCTTCGACAGTAAAAGGTCTTTCCCGTTTTGCAAACCTCTTTCGTACCTCATTCACTTCCTGTTCGCGAACGGGACCTGCGTCATTCTCCCACAATTTCCTTATATAGCTCAGTAACTCTGCAATATCTGTGTCTGAGAAAGATTCGTCATACCCTATCCCCGGCATTTCTCCACTGATCTCAGGTGCTTTATACAAATGCTTGTTCACTTCTACAGGACCGCTTAATCCATAAAGCACAATAGCTATCAGCTTCTCTTTGCTGCCCGTTACCCACTCCGATTTGTTCAGAGGAGGGGCCAGAAACTGGACACCATTTCCATCCACACCGTGACAGGTCTGGCAGATGGTACCAAACAGACTCGCCCCCTTGGGATAGAGGATGGCTGCCTGCTGAGCGTTTGCATTGGCGCGCTCGCTTTCTGCATTCTTCAATGCGACATTCAGCCGCTTATGAATGGACATAGCGGTATCCGGAACCATACTGAGCACCTCTCTTTTAAAAGCCTCTTCCTCGTCCTCCAGGCCGCTGATTACAGCATCAGCGAGATACCGGCTGTCGGGCTTTGCCACTACCAGCTTTAAAAGCAAACGTTCTGAAGCTGCATTGTCCAGGCCTTTCAAAAATTGTCCCTGAAAAGCGATATATGGAAAAAGAGACGTATCCCCTCGGGAGATCATTTTCTCGAATGCGGAGAAAAAACTTTTATAATTTGAAGTCGAAAGGACGGACCGCACAGCGGCGAAGGATTGCCGTCTTAACTCAGAATCTGTACCATGCATGGCTGCCATAACGTCTTCATGCTTCAGCTTACCAAGGCCTTCAAGCGTCCAGAAAGCGTGGAGCGCCCCCAAGCCTCCACCGGCAACTGCCTTTCTCAGTTCCGCTTCCACCGACACCATTCTGCCATCAATAAGGGCGTGCTGAGCATAGTCTCTGACCCAACCGTTGGACGAACTCAACGCTGTCACCAACTCCTCTGCGCTGGTCGGCAAAGGCGCCCCTCCGCCTGGCTTGGTGCCCTTCGGAACCACTCTGTAGATCCGGCCATGGTGTAGGGGCTGCGTCAGATGCCTCAGACCAATTTCGCCTTTGAGATAAGGGGTGAGATAGGTTTTGTGCTGAATAATACCCCTGTACATATCCACGATATAAAGCGCTCCGTCAGGGGCATCGTAAAGGCTGACCGGCCGAAACCGTTCATCTGTGCTTGCAAGAAACTCCATTCCCGCATAGGCCTGTTGCCCGGAGACCACATCACCGGAAAAAGAAAGGCGGTTTCGTTTAATCAGATTAGCAGAAGGCTCAGCCACAAAAGCATTGCACTCATAGTCCTTACCAAAAAGCCCCCCCCCGATAGATCAATGGACCACAAGCGGCCGTAAAATTAACGAGGCGACGGCTACTGTCCAGAATCCCATCCATGTATCCTCTGTTCACCCCCGGGGTAGGTCTTAGCGGGTAGACCCGGTTGTCCCGGATTACATTTACGTTAAAACCAGCTACATTCTTCTGGTTATTATTGGCAGCGCCGAAGCCAGGCAGAAAATAATCACCGATGAGGTTTTGAGAATTATGGTTTGTATAAAGACGGCCATAGTTATCCTGAGAAATCCCCCACTGTCCCCGGGAATGTGTTTTTTCCATCACCCACTTACTGCCATACTTGCGGTATCGCTTTGACGACTTTGCATTGTAAATCCAATTATGCAGCCCCCTGTAAAGTCCGTTGGGCTGGTGCTCCACATTTCCTCCCACCGCATAAGCAGAATCGACAAGAATACGTTTACCCGCCTTGTCACCATTCCTCTCATAAAACCACAGGTTAGTGGGTTCGGCAATGAGCACTCCACCCTCTATGAGACAAATGGCACGGGGTAACACCAGCGAGTCGGCAAATACCGTACGCGTATCCATACGCCCGTCCTGATTTTTGTCGGACAAAATAACCACTTTGCCCACCGCCTGATCCTCTCCGGTACCCAAAGTATCCGGCATGTAGCCGATCATCTCCACTACCCAGGCTCTCTTTTCCGAATCAAATACCATGGCCACAGGCGTGTTCACCAGAGGCTCTGCAGCTACCAATTGCACTTCAAAGCCCTCTTCTACCTTCATCAGCTTCAAAGACCCTTCCGGCGATACCACCGGCGATTCTCCCAAAGTAGAAGCTTCGGACCTTTGGCCCCCATTGGCACCGGCAGACCCTCTATTGGTTTTACAGTAAAACAGAAACCCGGAAAAAAGTACCAGCAATAAGGATATTTTAATTCTCACAATTTCTAAACATTTCTCCATTGCCTTAACAATGGAATTCTTCTATATAAAACCATTCAGGACTCATTGGGTTTCACCTGCCTTCGCTCAGGCCCTGAGGACTTCATCCACCGGCTTCATCCGGGAAGTTAACAACTGAATGATAATCCAGGCAACAAAGTAAGCAAGCCCACATATCGTAAAGAGAATATTGTACCCAGCACCAAGGTTATCAATAGCCTTGTAGTAGTCCAAAAGACTACCTACTACCAGTGGGAAAAACGTTGAACCTATAGATCCGGCCATTCCTCCTATACCAACCACTGAACTTACAGCGCGCTTGGGAACGATATCTGACACCACGGTGAAAATATTCGTACTCCAGGCCTGATGTGCGGCAGTAACCAGACTGATGATCGCCACTACTGTCCAGATATCCGTTGCGTACCGGACCAACAGGATCGGCAATACGAGTACAGCAACCATAAACAACACTGTCTTACGCGCTTTCAACGGGGTGTAGCCCCTTTTGATCAGCCAAGAGGACAGATATCCGCCACCTATACTCCCGAAAGCCGTAGCTGTGTAAATCACCGCCAAATGCAAGCTGGGCTTTTTCAGATCCAGTTCAAAGGTAGTGGCAAAATAAGAAGGCAACCAGAACAGGAAAAACCACCAAATGGGATCTGTGAATAACTTACCGACTATAAAAACCCACGTTTGCTTCAACCCGATGAGACTCGACCATGGAATGGACACTTTTTCAGCGGGCTGAGTCGCTTCCACGTCCTGGTGGATGTATGTATACTCGGAAGTGGAAAGGCGCTTTTGTTTGGATGGAATATCATAAAATATCCACCAGAAAATCAGCCATACAAAACCCAATGCACCGGTGATGAGGAATGTCTCCTTCCAACCGTAGGCACCAAGCAGCCAGGGGATCATCAGGGGCGCAAGAATGGGACCTATACTTGTTCCGGAGTTGAAGATGCCGGTGGCTATGGCGCGTTCTTTCTGAGGAAACCATTCCGCTATAACTTTCACGGCAGCAGGAAAGTTACCGGCTTCTCCAAAACCGAGCAATCCTCTCATAAAACCAAAGCCAATCGTACCCCTTGCTACGGCATGAAGCATGGCAGCAAGACTCCAAACCGATATAGAAATAGCAAAACCGATCTTTGACCCGATTCTGTCAATAAAATTCCCGAACACTGCATATCCCACTGCATAGCAGGCCGCAAACACCATGACTATATTCGCATAGTCAGATTCGGTCCAGTTGAACTCCTGCTCCAGGACCGGTTTCAGAAACCCTATCACCTGACGATCGACGTAATTAATCGTCATGGCCAAAAACAGCATACCACAAATTACCCAGCGGTAATTCCCATTTCTTTGTTGCTCAATCATCTTAGCTTATAGGGTTAAGGAATCGGTTGATTAGATCATGTACAGCAGCTACCTGCTTTTGAACAGCGAATATATATGATTTAAACACAATACCGATATTAATTTGCACTACGAACAGGAATATTAAATACTGACAGACACCCTTGAAAACCATCAGCGTCGCTCTCATTACAGTATTATTTGTATGTGTGAAAAACTGATCTGAAAACCGGAGATAATAAAGATACCCTAAATGACCGAACTACTAACAAGGGTTTGGCGTCAGCCAGGGATCCGTGCTTCGTTTGATGCTTTCTTGTATATTTGGGCTTTGATTCTCCGTTTGAAGTTTGGTGCTGCAATCTTGCCCAAACACCAAGACTCCGACCCGTTAGCAGTAATGGCAGAACGCTGCACATCGTAAGGCAACCCCAAAAACAGAAAATCCCAACGTACAGAAAAGATTTTTCAAAAATATTCAAGCCCACC
>CAZAVR010000321.1:0-4694 GCA_964488435.1 uncultured Cytophagales bacterium
TACTGTACTCCTTCTTTCCTGCGGCAAGAAAAAAGACACATTCGAAAAACCAGCAGCAAGCCCTGTCATTGTAGATGTCATTGTGGCCGGACAACAGGAAGTAGGTGCCAGCTTTGAAGTCAACGGCACAGTGCTTGCTAATGAGTTCGTCGAACTACGCCCCGAAGTAAGCGGCCTGCTCACCGAACTGAATATCCCTGAAGGCCGCGTGGTGACCAAGGGAACCGTAATCGGAAAGGTCAACAATGCCGATCTCCAGGCCCAGCTTATGAAATCAAAAACACTGCTGGAACTTGCCGAAACCACGGAAGGCCGCATGAAAAAACTGATTGAGGTAAACGGCGTGAACCAGTCGGAATATGACCTGGCCGTCAATCAAGTTAAAAGTATAAAGGCAGATATGGCTGTAACACAGGCCTTGATAGATAAGACCATTATCAAGGCTCCGTTCACCGGCACTGTGGGCTTGAGGAAAGTGAGTCCCGGAGCCTACGTCACTCCGGCCGATGTTCTGGCTACCATGCAGATCCTCAACAGCCTTAAAGTCGACTTCACCCTGCCGGAAGAATACCAGTCCTACATCAGCAAGGGCTCTTATGTTGACGTGCAAATGGACAAATCATCCAAGATACCTCAACGCGCGCTGATCGTTGCTACGGAGCCTCAGATCGACGTAACCACCAGAAATATATTGGTTCGGGCTTTGCTTTCCACCAACCAATCCCAGCCTGGAACATTCGTAAAAGTGATTATCAATACCGGAAAGGACAAAATGAGCGTTATGGTACCGTCCAACAGCATTATACCGGACGCACGTAAAGATAAAGTTATTAAGATTCAAGACGGAAAAGCGGTTTTTACCGATATCGAAACAGGAGTCAGAAAGACAGGATTGGTAGAAATTACTTCCGGCGTAACCCCGGGCGACACCATTGTAGTTTCTGGGGTGCTTTTCGCCAAACCGGGAGGACAGGTAAAGATCCGGAGTGTTAAAAACCTGACCGGGCTCGCCGAGTAGATCCCGGGGGTATTTCTGTTACTAAAGCTATCATTTTTATGAATATTTCAGAACTTTCGTTGAAGCGTCCGGTGCTTGCAGTGGTGATGAACCTGCTCATCATCCTCTTCGGTGTGGTGGGCTATAGCTTTCTGTCACTACGCGATTACCCGGCAATAGATCCCCCTATCGTTAATGTTCGTACGAGTTACACCGGCGCCAACGCGGATATCATTGAAAGCCAGATCACCGAACCCCTTGAAAAAGCCATCAACGGAATCCAGGGTATCAAGACGATCAGTTCTTCAAGTCAGGTGGGTTCCAGTAATATAACGGTAGAATTTAACCTCGACATAGACCTGGAAGCGGCGGCAAATGACGTACGTGATAAGGTGAGTCAGGCGCAGCGAAACCTCCCTCAGGACATAGACGCCGCGCCGGTGGTTTCGAAAGCCGATGCGAACAGTGACTTTATCCTGCTCCTTGCCATTCAAAGTCCGACCAAGGGCTTGCTGGAACTCAGTGACTATGCCGAAAACGTATTGCAGGAACGTCTTCAGACCATCAATGGTATCAGCGCCATCAATATCATGGGTCAGAAAAGGTATGCGATGCGGGTCTGGTTCCAGCCCGACAGGATGAATGCCTACAACATTTCTTTCAACGATATCAGCGCCGCGCTGCAGGCTGAAAACGTAGAGATTCCCTCAGGGAAAATATATGGTAATTCGACTGAGCTCACGATACGAACGCTGGGAAGGCTTACCAGTGAAAAAGACTTTACCGATCTGATTATTCGGGAGGACGCTTCAGGCATTGTCCGCCTGGGCAATATCGCCAAAGTCGAACTGGGGCCGGAAAACTACGAGCAAAGCTGGAAATACAATGGGGTTTACGCAGTGGGGCTCTCCGTTATTCCACAGCCCGGTTCAAACTATGTGAAGATTTCGGATGAATTTAACAAGCGGCTTGAAGAGATCAAAAAAGCCAACAAGTCAGACATCACCTTCAATGTACTGATCGACAACACGACACTCGTACGAAAATCCATTCATGAGGTAGAGGAAACCCTTCTGATTGCGTTCGGACTGGTGGTACTGGTTATTCTTTTCTTCTTCCGGAACTTCCTGATCGCCATCCGCCCGCTCATAGACATCCCTATTTCTCTGGTAGCCACTTTCTTTGTGATGTATCTGTGCGGATTCTCCATCAATGTCCTCACCCTGCTGGGAATTGTACTGGCTACCGGATTGGTGGTCGATGACGGGATTGTAGTCACAGAGAACATCTTCAGGAAACTGGAACAGGGCCTACCGATAAGACGTGCTGCCCTGGAAGGAAGCAAGGAGATTTTCTTTGCCGTGATCTCTACCTCTATAACGCTGGCGGTTGTATTTCTTCCGGTGATCTTCCTGGAAGGATTTGTAGGCAGTCTGTTCCGCGAGTTCGGGATTGTGGTTGCTTCAGCCGTGCTTATTTCGGCGTTCGTCTCTCTGACCATCACCCCCGTACTTAATGTATACCTGACCAGAAAGAATTCCGGGCATGGCAGAGTCTATAACATGACTGAGCCCTTCTTCCAGGGCATGGAGAATGGCTATAACCGGATACTAAAAGGTTTTATCCGCGTGAGATGGATGGCCTGGGTGATCGTACTGATATGTGGGGGAATCATCTGGTTTACCTATACCAACCTTCAGAGTGAACTGGCTCCTATGGAAGACCGCAACAGTATCCGGTTTCAGTTGACAGCCCCTGAAGGAACCAGTTTTGATAAAATGCAGAGCATTTCCTCCGACCTCGTCACTTTTCTTAGTGACTCGGTACCGGAAAGCGAGTTTGTATTTGCTTCCACACCCAGCTTCCGTGGAACAGGCGTGAACGGAGCCATTGCCAGGATTGGTCTTGTGGACGCCCAGACCCGCGTTCGCAGCCAGAATGCCATCGCCGTGGATCTGAACAAGAAAATAAACAGGTTTAACGATGCCCGCATATTCGCCGTGCAGGAGCAAACCATATCAGTGGGTATTGGCTCACGAGGCGCACTGCCTGTACAATTCATCCTGCAAAACCTGGATTTCGAAAAAATAAACACAGTCATTCCGGAATTCCTGGAAGAGGCCCGGAAAAACCCCGTTTTCCAAAACGTAGATGTGAATCTGAAATTCAACAAACCTGAACTTCAGCTTACCATAGACAGGATCAAGGCCCGTGACCTGGGACTTTCCACGTCGGATGTGGCCTCTACCCTTCAGGCTGCCTTCAGCGGCCGCAGACTTGCCTATTTCATCATGAATGGCAAGCAATACGAAGTTATCGGACAAGTGGAACGATCCGAACGCAGCAAACCTGAAGACATCGACAAGCTATACGTTCGGAACAGCCGCGGACAGAACATCCCCATCACCTCCGTTATTGAACTGAAAGAAGCCAGCAGCCCTCCTACCCTCTACCATTACAACCGCTTTAAAAGTGCTACCATTTCCGCCTCGCTGGTGGAAGGTAAAACCATAGGTGACGGGGTAGAAGCCATGCGTTCCATCGCTAATAAGCTACTAGACGAGAGCTTTCAGACTTCGCTCGGAGGGCCATCCAGAGACTACGAGGAGAGCTCTTCCAATACCATGTTCGCCTTCGGGTTGGCTCTTTTGTTGATTTACCTGGTACTTGCCGCCCAGTTCGAAAGTTTTACCGATCCGTTCATCATCATGCTCACGGTGCCACTGGCTCTGGCAGGTGCGCTGCTGACGCTGTATTTGTTCAATCATACCATCAACATCTTCTCACAGATAGGGATGATTATGCTCATCGGGCTCGTCACGAAAAACGGGATTCTGATTGTAGAATTTGCCAATCAGAAGAGAGAACAGGGACTCCCTAAAGTGAAAGCCGTTATTGAAGCAGCCACCCAGCGGCTTCGTCCCATTCTGATGACCACGCTGGCCACTGCCTTTGGAGCTCTGCCTATCGCTTTGAGTCTTGGCGCAGCGGCAACAAGCCGCATTCCGCTGGGGATCGTTATTGTTGGAGGATTGACTTTCTCCCTGATCCTTACTTTGCTGGTTATCCCCGCCGTGTACACGTTTATATCGGGAAGCCATAAAAAAGAGGAACCGGAATACAATGAGGAAAAAGAGCTTTTACCGGAAGTTGTCTAAGCTGTTCAAAAAACTAAAATTGAAGATTCTCCAGTCATATAAATCTATGAATTCCCCCTTCCCGACAGCGCTCATTCTGAATTTACTGCTAGGTTTGTTTTACGGCCGGCACGCAGTGGCGCAAAACATCGTGCAGGTTACAGCCGAAGAGGCCGTCAGCGTGGCGTTAAAAAACAACCTTGAAATAGAAATAGCCAAAAACAATCTCGAATCTTCCGCCTTGCTCAATCACTACGGAGTAGCCGGCGGACTTCCTACGGTCACAGGATCGGCTGCAGATCTTCAGCAGGTACAGAATATCAATCAGAAACTGCAGAACGGCACAGAAATTGACAGGAAAGGCGCTGCAGGTAACAACATGAACGCGAACGTGAGTGCCAGCATGGTGCTTTACAACGGAAACAGGATTGTGGCGACCAAAAGACGGCTTGAAGAACTTCAGCGACAAAGCCAGGAAGTCCTGACTTCTGAGATACAAAACCTGACTGCGGATGTATTGGTGGCCTATTTTGACGTCGTAAGACAACAGAGCTATATCA
>CAZAVR010000321.1:4704-5263 GCA_964488435.1 uncultured Cytophagales bacterium
TCAACCTTTCCATATCTGCATCAGAAAAACGCCTTGAGGTGCTGAAAGTAAGACAAGCGGCCGGAATGGCTAACAATGCCGATATATTTCAGGCTCAGATCGACCTTAACACCCTGAATCAAACGCTCAGCAACCAGGAAATGGTAGTGGAGATTGCCAAAACGGAACTTTCCAGACTGCTTTCCATAGACGCGCAAACCCAGCTGAAGATTCAGGACACCATCCTTGTGGACCAGGCACTATCTTTGAACGACATCCTGAAAAAGCTGGACAACAACGTGGATATCAAGGCGGCTGAAAGCCAGATACGTATCAATGAATTGCTCAAAAGAGAAATCCTCGCTTTGCGGTATCCGACGGTAAGACTTAATGCTGCCTATAACTACACACGCAACCAGAGCGCGGCCGGCTTTAACCTGCTCAACCAGGCTTCCGGTCCCAATGCAGGAATTTCGCTGGCCGTTCCGATATACAACGGCAACGCATTCAAAAAACAGCAGCAAGTGGCGGATCTAAGCACCAAAAGTGCCGAGCATCGTAAAAATATCCTCGTCCGCGA
>CAZAVR010000322.1:0-2663 GCA_964488435.1 uncultured Cytophagales bacterium
AGTTTTAAGATTTTCATGTGTGGATCAGGCTTTGCCATAAATACAATCAAAAGAAGCAGGTCCCGGGGGACTGACATATACACGATTCGACAGCACTTTGTTCACAAAAAAACAAATGATGTTACCAACCGTCATCATATTTCTGGCAATAGGGGAATTATTGGAAAGATAAAACACGATGACTGAGAATAGGGTACTATTTCCAGACGCCATAAAAATGTTTCGCAAGATAATAAGAAATTGATTTTTGGAAGCGTCCAGCTGTATAAACTAATTTTTGCGCGCTCAGTGAAGTAGGGTACAAAAATAAGTTCTTCCAGGCCTGCTACCCGAAAGAACTTATTAGGAAAGGGGGGGGAAGGGTCTGTTAATGATTGTGATTATCTACCCATTCGTCCATCGAGAAACGACCGGAGCCTGTCATGCCGAAAAGAACAACCAGTATCAAAGCAACCACTGAAAGCCACAATTCAGAGTTTAAATAGGAAAATCCGCTCCGGAGATTTACAAAGAAAACAGCGCCGAGCAGTATGGGGATCTGAAATATACAGGCTGTCCGTGTAAAGGTCCCCATGGCAATGAGAAACCCACCGAAAATGTGGGAAAACGCAACATAATGGACACCCATAACCGACCAAAGGTCGAAGTGAATCCCATTCACCAATTGTGATACCTTGGTAGTATCGCTGATAAAGCTGATACCCTTCCCGAACAGAAAGATGCCCAGTGCAATTCTTAAAACGGGAAGCCAGGTAATACGGCGGGCATTCCCCCAATGTTCCATCCTTTCTATAAATGTCATCGCTACAAAGGATTAGTGTATATAAGAAAGTTAACGAATATTTTATAAATAAACAAGAAAAATTTATAAAATATTCGGGCACAGTCAGGTTTCTCTAAAGAGACAGCGCTTACGGGAAAATTTGGGTTACAGAAAAATACCAGCTAAATTGACGCCATAGTGTGGTTTGGCACAATGGAGAACGTATTTTAACGTTTTCTAACATCTGCTCCCGAGGGAGTATTGACTCAGTTATTTTAAAAATAAGAACGCGGATACTAAATTGACAGAGATGAAAATCAACCGGTTGCTTGTAATACTGATCGTAATTTCGGTGTTTTCTTGCAAAACAGGAGACTCAACACCAGACTGGGCAGGAAATTATCTGGGAGTCTACCGGACGGAGGCGAGCTTTGGATCCAAATATTCCAAATATACGTGGATCATCAGCAAAGAGGGCCATAATCAGCTTCGGATCGGGCTGCTCACGGAAGACGCCTACCAGTTTGGCAGCTCTACGATCAACATTCGTAATTTTTACAGTGCAAATGCACGTCTGAGGGATAAAGATTCATTTGAGATCGATGAAGAAGTAACGGTCGCAGATAGAAAAATAAAAG
Source organism: uncultured Cytophagales bacterium (assembly GCA_964488435.1). Classification (GTDB taxonomy): domain Bacteria; phylum Bacteroidota; class Bacteroidia; order Cytophagales; family Spirosomataceae; genus JBEBSO01. Next base: position 1,402 of record CAZAVR010000322.1, read on the forward strand.
TAAAAGCCCTGGTAACAAAAATGGAGAATGGCTGGCTGGCTGTTAAACTCCCAAGTATTGCGAATGAAGGAGAGGAGGAGTATCTTGAATTTAAAAAACTGCAAAACCTGAGTAATCCGAAGGCGTCTGACTTTACAGGAACCTACGAAACCACCACTGTAGATGGTAATCAAACGTCGAACCACAAGCTTGTGGTATCTAAAAGAGAGGGGAATATACTGAAGGTCGATTATTCGATAGAAGATTTTGTGGTGGTTGGACAGAATACGCTCAGAGGGACGTCCCAGTACTCGTTACAGAGTGTGGCGATCGGAGAAAACAACAGCCTGAAAATAGATGAGCTTACAGGAGAGGCCAATAAGCGTATCAACATCAGGGCGTCGGGGCTTCTCGTCAATATGAAGTACAGTGACGCCTATCAGCCTGACGTCATAGCCGTCGGAATTCAATACACTTCTCCGAATGGTGCTGAAGCGAGAAAGTCTGATTATCTCGAATTTAAAAAGAAATAAGCGTATGGGTACGCTTCCCTCTCAATGGTTCCCCGGGCAGAAAGACGGATTACGGAGATAGTGTCGCTGCAGTCGGACGGACGATCCTGTGTTCCGCATGGTTTGTTCCCTACGTACAGAAGCAACCCGCTTATTGGGTACCGGCGTTTGGATATATCGGTTTTTTTCTCCGCTATTACGGCATTCACCCTTGGGTCTTTTCTGGAAGATCCGCTGCTAGGCGAAGATGCTAAAAAAAAGATAAGGCGTATCATCAGCGATGTGACCGGGAATTATCCTGACTTCCGGAACAAAGATGGTCTGCCTACTTACAACTTTTGGAAGACCAGGCCTTCCGGACATTTTCGCAACGGCTATTTATTTCACCGTTGGGAGCATTTCAGGATTCCTGATGACGTGGATGATACCGCATTCGTTTATCTGACCACAAGCCCAACGCGTGAGGAGATTCTGTGGCTTAAACATAAGCTTAGCCTCCATGCGAATAACGCCCGTCAGCGAATCAGGAATACGTATCCGGAGTACCGGAACCTGCTTGCTTACTCGACTTGGTTTGGCAAAAGAATGTACATAGAGTTTGATGTGTGCGTATTAAGCAACCTGCTTTATTGTATTTACAGATACGAAATGCCGCTCAACAGGCACGATGAAGACAGTCTCCGTTATATACAGTCAGTCATAGAGACCGGGAGGTTTCTTTCAGCGCCTTTCCGCTGTGCTCACCAGTATCCCCGACCCCAACTGATCGTC
>CAZAVR010000322.1:2673-5259 GCA_964488435.1 uncultured Cytophagales bacterium
GTCTATCATGTAGCCCGCCTGATTTCCGCGTACGACCCGCCTGAGTTACGTACAGTGAGAGACCAACTCATTGCAGGAGCCAGGGGTCTCTTAAAGGTATCCCGGCACCCGATGGACCGGATCATTCTCTCCACTTCTATTTTAAGATTGGGTGAGCGGCCTGCGTACATTGATACGGCAGATTGGGGCGCTGATCAGTTCAAAGGGTTCCACTTTTTTATTGCCGGACTCCTGACAGCCTACGAAAACCCACTTTTGTACCGCCTGGCCGTCTCTCCTTTATTTCACATGTACTGGACCTGTGAGGCGCACTGCCATGCGTTGCTCGCAGAGTATGAACTTTGTTATGCATCAAAGAGGGAGGATTATGCCTCAGGTGGGGCGCGATCTGATGTCTGAGAATCCTCAATTTTTCCAAATGGTTTATGAGAAGAATGAAGGAATGATACGGAAAACAGCAGAGAGGAATTGATCTTCTCTGCTGTCATTCGCAGTAAGTGGTGTGAGTAAAGCGCGGTTATTTTAAAGACTTGAATAATTCCAGTATTCTGGCCGTAATTTTGGTACTGGCATCCGTCTCTACCCGGTTGGTTCCTATCCATGTTTCATATCCTCCCAATTTGTGTTGTTCGGGTGTAGGAAGATAACCATAATTTCCGTGCGCCAGCTCAATAGTGAAAGACGGCTTGAAGGGGCTTTTTGCTTTGATTTCCAGCCCTGTTTCCGCGAAAGTCTCGAAGGGGATCGCGGCTATGCCCAGGTCTCCGATTTTGAGAACCTGCAGAACAATATTGACTTTCTCAGGCCACTCGTCCTGTAATTGAATCATGCGTTGGGCGTAGGTCGATTCAAGCCGGTGTACTGTTTTTATATCCGGATGGGCTACGACTTCGCGGGCACGCGCCAGCATGGCGGGGGTAGGCTTTCTTACTGCCAGGGCCAATTCACTGTAAGCTGCGCCAAGCTTCACGTCTGCCTTATAGGTGAGTTTCTGGTATCCGTTATATACCTCCTGCGCCACATCGTTTGCGACAAGCTGCATTTTTTTGTACGCGGGCATGCGTTCTGCGGGTCCCCTGAAATTGATATTATTGATATTCCCTGACGTTCCGTTTGACATCATGGCGACAAACGGAGGGGCCAGCCTGTCAGCGCCTATCAGCTGCTGTAGACGATCTGCAAAAACACCAAAATAATCAGCAGAAATATGGTCGTTCGGGACACCGCCCACATAGTGGAGAGAGTAATTTGCCAGAACGGCGATGGGTCTGTTGTCCAGAGACTGTACCGAAACATAGGAAAGCTCCGGATCGACGGGACCTGCCGGTTCCAGGAGGTTCGGATTAGCTACACCAGGGTTCATAACTACTTCATCCTGCCCGCCAAAAGGGTTGGGATTGTTGGTGCCGGGCTTCATTCTCCAGCGCCGGTTGAAAACGTGTTTGGGTACCTGAGTCGAACCCCATGCTATTTTGGCAGGTTCTTTGTTTCCAATAGCACGGCGCACGCCATCAGAGATTCTTCTTGCCAGAAACTGCTGATACTCGTCCAGTGGCCTGTCATAGTTATAGCTCATCCTGAAAGCACCTACTCCGCTTGAGCTGGTTCCCGAATGGGTATGGGTAGCAGCAATCAGGATGTTTTCCTTTTTTATAGGCGTATGCTTTGCAATAAGTTCCTTGGCTTTGTCGAGTACTTCTCGCGCAATCGAGAGATTATCTACAATAACGATAGCGAGCTGCGTGGTGCCATCGTCCAGGACCAGACATTTGGCAAACATCTCATCGTGAATCTGCTTGGCTTCGGGAGGTGTGCCGAAGTTTCCTACAATACCCCCATCAAGAAAGGGAGTGATGTTGCTCAGCGCTGCGCCCGCTTGCAAGCCCTCTGGTTTATTCTGTGCCGAAACGTAACCTGCAAAAATCAGCAGCATAGCGGCTCCCAGGATTTTCGGCAGCCTTTCCAGACTGACTTTGAATTGGAGGAAGAGAGAATGGGTCATATTTCCGGAGTTTAGATGATCAATTCGCTGCTTTCAGGTATGCGATCAGGTTCAGGAGTTCCTGCTGCGTCATCGCCTGTTCCAATCCGTCGGGCATCAGAGAAATCCCCGGGTTGGTCAGCGATTTGATATTTTTGCGAAGCACGGAAACTTCTGTAGAAAAAGCTGTTCTGAGGGTGATTGAATTATCGGTTTCAGCCACCAGCCAACCCGACGAAGTATTGCCGTCGCTGGTTTCCACGTTTACCGCCTGATAGGCCGGGTATACCTCATAATTTGGCACAAGGATGTGAAGCAAAATAGCGTCTGCAGGTTGGTTTCGCACACCTGTCAGGTCGGGGCCCACATTGCCTCCTTTTTCGGTAGAATACGAATGACAGGCAGAGCAGTTTTTCTGGAATACCGCTTTTCCCTCTGCTGCTACAGCCGGTAGCGATAGGTGTGGCCGGAAATCCTGGTATATTTTCATTCTGCCTCCGGATTCCAGATCGGAGAAATACGTTGCTGCTTTAGCGGCAAGTGCCTCATCGTTATGCTTGAGAAGCCGTTGGCGATCATTGGAGCTGATTTCTGCCGCTCTTATC
>CAZAVR010000323.1:0-5256 GCA_964488435.1 uncultured Cytophagales bacterium
ACGGTTGCGCATGTTGCTGATGCTACTATTGCCACCAAGATTTCGCGCAAGCATATAACCGATCCCACCGTAAAGCAACATACTGGAAAGTCCGTTATGGCTGCCTACGGAAGCGTTATTAGTATTGAGATCCCGATCAATGAGGGCTTTGGAAGCTTCCACACTGAGGGTGTCCGTATGTCCGTCGAGATAGGACACCACAGCCCCGGATTTCGCTGCCTCCACACTTTCTTCGTCTGTGATGGTAAACTCTCCAGGCTTCACTTCCTTGATATAGGAACGTACACCTTTTCCATAAGTGGTCTCCTCATAGCTGTATTCATCTTGCTCACTTGACGAATTTGTACAGCTCATTCCGTAAAAGCCAGTAGACAAAATGGCCAACGCCAGTGTGCTGCTAAGTGTAATATCCTTGACCTTCTTGATAAAGGCGCCTTTCCTTATTTTTGTCATAATACTGATATAGTTTAAATTCCGGCAGAATCCGGCCCCCAAAAAACAGATCTACTCCTCCTGATTCCAGATACTCCACGCTTTTTCTGCCTGAAGGATCAACATCCTCAATCCGTTATGAACAGCGGCACCCTTAAGTAAGCCTTTTTTCAGAAAAAGAGTTTCCTCGGGGTTATAAACCAGGTCATACAGGAAATGATTTCCAGTCAGCTTCTCATAAGGCAAATCAGGACTTTGATCAATATTCGGATACATCCCTAGCGGAGTAGTATTAATCACCAGCAGATGCGTGGAAATCACCTCCTCCGACAGGTCCTCGTATGTCAGCACCCCCTCTCCGCCTTTGCGCGATACCAGCGAGTAACCAACACCCAGATCATCCAGCGCGGCAATAACCGCCTTACTGGCGCCGCCATTACCCAGAACAAGCGCCTGCAAAGTGTCCGGCAGCATCTGATGCCCGTCCAGCCATTCCACAAGCGATTCCTTAAAGCCATAATAGTCCGTATTAAAACCTTCAGTAGTGCCATCCGGATATACCTTTATGGTATTGACAGCACCTATACGTTCGGCCGAGCGAGTATCCAGCTTGTCCAGGAATGGAATAACGGCTTGCTTGTGGGGTATAGTAACGTTCAGTCCTCTCAGGCCGGACTGCCCTTTTAAAACAGACGGAAGCTCTTCCACAGAAGCCATTTCGAATAATTCGTACCGGCTGTTTTCTATCGATTCCCTTTCAAATTTTTCGGTAAAATATTTTTTGGAATAGGAATGTGTCAAAGGGTAACCTATCAGGCCATATAAATTCATAATGCATCGGGGAGGCAAGCGCCGGTATATTTCACATTGTAACGTACCACTGAATTCACTCTGAATTCAGTGGTACATCTTTAAAGATACGTATTTATTTCGATAAAATAAAGGAACTTTTAAGAGATAAATTTGATTGTAATGGCAATACAGCAATATTATAAAACTTAACTGATTGATAATAATGGCAAAAGCGGTAGAAGTAACCGACAGTTCTTTCGAAGAATTAATAAACGGTGACAAGCCTGTTCTGGTAGATTTCTGGGCAGAGTGGTGCGGTCCATGTAAGATGATCGGCCCTGTAGTTGAGCAACTCGCCGGAGATTATGAGGGGAAAGCCGTGGTAGCAAAAATGGACGTTGACATGAACGCGCAGATTCCTGCGAAGTTTGGTATCCGTAGCATCCCTACGCTCATGATTTTCAAAGGCGGTGAACTCGTAGATAAAGTCGTAGGCGCTGTACCAAAAGCAGTTCTCGAAGATAAACTCAATGCGCAGCTTTCGTAACAAAATCCTGTTATAACTGTAAACAAAGCACGAACGTCAGAAATTACCGTCTGTGTTCGTGCTTTGTTTATTTATTAAGAGAATAAATGATTGACTTCGATTTTAAACGCTTCCACCTTCGCTCTATTAATGCTGCGTCACCTGAGGAAGTAGCTGCTATCAACCAGGAGCTGAAAGATCTTTATGCGTCTCTGTCTGAGGAAGACAAGGTCGTCTTCAACCAGCAGCTTCAGAAGTTTCTCGCGAAAGAAGTAGGACGACTCAAATCGGACTATGAATCCGTTACGGGTGTCAACAACCCAAATTAAGCTTTCAAATTCAGTGAATTCCTCCCATCCGTCTCCGGATAAGCGGAACCATTAGCATAATGAGGGCACCCACCGCGAAGGACACCCACCCGATCTGCTGCAATATCGTACTGTAAAATGGGAGAGATTTCACGGGGTCGTTCACGACCTCCTGGGGAACGACCATCAATCTCCCTATCTTTGTAGACAAAAAATCTCCAAGTGCAGAGGCAAGAAACCAAATACCCATGACCATTCCCACCATTCTATGGGGAGACAATTTGGTAATCATAGATAACCCTATGGGAGAAATACAGAGTTCTCCACAAATCAGAAAGAAATAACCCGCCGTAAAAATCCACAAGGAAATTTTCCCTTCCGCTGCGAGAGTAGTACCGTAGAAAAATACAAGAAAACCCACGCCGACCATCACGAAAGAAAGCGCAAATTTCAAAGGCGTCGACGGCTCCATACCTGACCTTGAAAGTCTGGTCCACAACCAGGCAAAAACCGGACTAAGCAAGACTACCCAGGCCGGAGGCAGAAAATTATTGACCGACAAAGCAGGCAACTCCGTTCCCAATATATGCATATCCACATTACGCATAGCGAAAAGATTAAGTGAACCGGCGTTCTGCTCATAAAATGCCCAAAACAATACGGAGAAGCTTATCATAAGCGTTGCAGCCAGAAGCCGTCCCCTTTCAACCCCCTTCATTCTCACCGACTCAAATACAAGGTATCCAAACGAAGCAACAGCAAGCGTCAACATAATAAAGTCCATCGCTTCATAGTAATTGAACAAGATCACTACTATCGGAACGCATAACAAAGTCAAAATGTAAACAAGCCATTCCGAACTGAAAAACAACACGACGGGTTTACGTAATGCCACCTTGTCTGGTGGAAGTCCTGTATCTCCAAGCATGCTTCCACCTACATAAAACACGATTAGCCCGACAACCATCAGAACACCGGCAAGACCAAAGCCATAATGCCATCCCCATTCAAATGCTACCCAGCCACAAAGGGATCCCCCAAGGGCAGCCCCGATGTTAATACCCATGTAAAATATGGAGAATCCACTGTCTTTTCTGGGGTCATCATCCTTATAGAGTTTTCCTACCAGGCTTGAAATATTGGGCTTGAAAAAGCCATTTCCACATATAATGAAGGCCATACCGGCGAAAAGACTCCAGCTTTGAGGTAACGCCAGCACAAGGTGACCCGCAGACATGAGCATCCCGCCAAACAGGATCGCTTTACGATATCCGAGCAGACGGTCCGCGATCATTCCGCCAAATACCGGCATGGTGTATACAAGCGCTACGTATGAGCCTAACAGTGCGTATCCCTTATCTTCTTCAAATTTCAAATGAGTCACCATGTAAGCCAGCAACAATGCCTTCATCCCATAAAAAGAGAAGCGTTCCCACATCTCTGTAAAAAACAGGAGGTATAACGTGCGTGGATGCTTGGTCGGAAGGTTGCCCTTATCCGTTTTTTGTGGCTTTGTATTCATTCCTGATCGCTTCATTTGTTGATTTGTTTGCAAGAAGACTTTTCTGGCTTTAACTAAGGCAGCGCAAATGCAACATATTTATTCCCCTTCGGCCTGCCGAGTTTGGTTCCTCCACAAGCGATAACTACATACTGTTTTCCATTTACCTGATAGGTCGACGGCGTCGCGAAGCCGGAGGCGGGTAAAGAAACCTGCCAGAGAAGCCGGCCGTTTCGTTTATCATAGGCCCTGAACTTTTCATCCTTCGTCGCAGCAATAAACAACAGATTAGTTGCCGTCACTACCGGCCCTCCATAGTTTTCCAGGCCTGTCTGCGGTACGCCCTTCGCCGTAAGTGTATCTATCTCTCCCAAAGGAATTTTCCAAAGGTAACGTCCGGTATTCATATCGATGGCGTTGAGCGTCCCCCACGGTGGCGAAATGCCAGGATGTCCGTTGGCATCCAGAAATTTATTGTAACCCGTGCTTTTGAATGGCGGGGTATTCGGATCAGGTTTACCTGCAACCGATTTCTCTTCAACTTCACTTTTTTCTTCCTTAAACAGGAAGGATATCAAAGCTTCTTTTTCTTCAGGGGTGATCATCGGGAAACCTGGCATCATACCACGGCCGCTCGCTACGAGCTGTCCGACAGACTGCCTGCTCATTCGGTTTTGCAGATGATTCAGTGAGGGTGCTGAGGTCCCTTGCTGTTCTACCCCATGACAAGCGACACAATAGGTAATGTATACCCGCTGCCCGTTCGTCATGGTCTGCAGCTCCTGCTCTCCCGGCGTGGGCTTCATCGTGAGAATCCAGGCCATTTCATTGCTGTTTACATACAGAATGCCTTTCTGAGGATCAGCTGCTGCACCACCCCACTCTGCACCACCGTCAAACCCCGGAAGTATTACCGTTCCCTCGAAAGAAGGTGTTGCAAACCAGTCCCGCTTGTATTTCCTGAACCTGTTGAGAAGCGAATCCCGGTCAGGTGCAAGGGGGCTGATGTCTTTCTCCGTGAGTTGGTGTGCCTGACGGGCAAAAGGTAGGGGAAGCGTTGGCACCGGCTGCGTCACCCATGCCTCCTCACCCGGAATTGAAGAAGCAGGCGCCTTCATTTCCCTGATCGGAAACAAAGGCTCTCCCGTGACCCTGTTAAACAGAAAAACGTATCCGTGCTTGGTGATCTGTGCCACTGCGTCTATCTGCTTACCACGATGCTTCACCGTGATCAGGTTGGGCGGTGCAGGCAGATCCCTGTCCCAAAGATCGTGATGAATGGTTTGATAATGCCAGATCCGCCTTCCTGTGCGTGCATCCAATGCGATCAGGCAATTGGCAAAAAGATTCTTCCCCTTTCTCGCACCGCCATAAAAATCGTATCCTGCCGAGCCGGTAGGAACGTATACAATCGCTCTTTTCCGGTCTATAGCCATTCCTGCCCAGTTATTGGCACCACCTGTAAAAGTATTCTTGTAAGCCAGCTCGGGAAAGGTCTCGTAGCCAAACTCCCCGGGGTGTGGGATAGTATGAAAAATCCAGGCCAGCTTGCCTGTTCTCACATTGAAAGCCCGTATATCCCCGGGCGCAGCGTCAGCGCCTTCAGACAACCGTACCGGCATGATAATCAGGTCTTCAAACAGGGTTCCGGGAGTGGTAGATGTAACATGTTTCTTCTGCGCCACTTCCGGCAAACC
>CAZAVR010000324.1:0-5252 GCA_964488435.1 uncultured Cytophagales bacterium
CCAGAAGCGTGGTTTTGCCGGAGCCGTTGCTGCCCGTCACCATCCATTGCTCACCTCTCCTGATCTCCCAGTCAATATCATGTAGAACCGGCGATTCAAATTTGCGCACGGTGGCATTTTCAAACGAAACCAACGGAAAAGCGGATTCCTCCACACCTTGCATATCCACCACCTTTCAGACTATTTTCTGTAAAGTACCTGGTTGACGGCCTCTATGGTACGTTTGATATTCGGCAAAATCTCTTCGATCAACGTCGGAGCGTAAGGAAGAGGTACGTCTTTGCTATTGACACGCACGACGGGCGCATCCAGATAATCGAACGCATGACGCTGTACATGATAGGCTATCTCTGATGAGATCGCAGCCAGAGGCCAGGCTTCCTCCACGATCACAAGCCGGTTGGTTTTTTTAACAGAATCAACAACAGCCTGGTAGTCGATCGGCCTCACTGTACGCAGATCCACTAATTCCGCATCTATTCCCTGTTTGGCCAGCTCATCCACAGCCGGCTTCACTACGCGAGGGACCATCTTCCCAAAGGAAACGATTGTTACATCTTTGCCCTGTTTCTTAATATCAGCCTTTCCAATGGGGATAAGGTACTCTTCTTCGGGAATTTCCATCTTGTCACCGTACATCAGCTCCGACTCCATGAATATAACCGGGTTGTTGTCGCGGATGGATGACTTCAAAAGGCCTTTTGCATCATAAGGGTTAGAAGGAATCACTACTTTAAGACCAGGGGTATTGGCAAACCAGTTCTCAAAGTTCTGAGAGTGCTGTGCGCCCAGCTGACCGGCATTCCCGGTAGGTCCTCTGAATACAATAGGCGCTGCATACTGTCCACCCGACATAGACAAAATTTTAGCTGCACTATTGATGATCTGGTCTATAGCCACCAGGGAGAAATTGAACGTCATGAATTCGATGATCGGACGAAGGCCGTTTGTAGCAGCTCCCACCCCGATACCCGCAAAGCCAAGCTCCGCGATAGGCGTATCGATCACACGATCCGGTCCGAATTCCGCCAGCATGCCCTGGCTGGCTTTATATGCTCCATTGTACTCTGCCACTTCTTCTCCCATAAGGAAGACGTTCTCGTCACGACGCATCTCTTCCGACATCGCATCCTTAATGGCATCTCTGAAAGCTGTTTCTTTCATGTGTTTACTTTTTGTTGATTATAAAAGTCAAATGGTATTCCTGAGAAGATTGTGCTCGTCGGGAGGTGCTCCGTTCACAACAAATCACTCACACAGATTTCATTTGAAAATAATGATGGGGTTTACCCAATGGTTTGATTAAGTGGTAAAATTATACAATGCGGCTCAAATCACAAACAGGTTTGCCAATTAAACGCCCAGGGTATTGTACCCGGTAAATCATCAATAGCGTTAAGACCCGTTTGAGACAATGTTTTCTGCACAAAAAAGCAGGTATCAGGCATCCTGAAAAAATACAAAGCTGCGTGCTGCTGCCTATATTTACCTCAGGTAGCGATCATGTAAATGACAATGCAAAACAAAATATTATTCTGAAATCAATGCCAAAAAAAAGCACAAGATGTGCAATACGCGTTGTAGTTGTCAAAAAAATATGGAAAATATATAGAAACAGTGGTGTCTGTAAAATTTTATTTGGTTTCAAGCATGCTCTGCATTCTTCTTTAGAGTGATTTGAAAACAACCTTCGGGAAGCGGGGGCTATAGATAATCAATCATATCGGCAACTCAACAACCCATCCTTCACCCTCCTGCCAACTTCCGTCAATACATAACGCTGCTTGCTACTCGTAGGTTTATCCGGAATCGTTAATGCAATCAAGCCTTCCTCCAGGGCAGGCTGCAGGTATGCTTTACGAAAATGTTCTCTATCTGATAATCCCAGCTTTGACTGTAGTTCCGTTCTGTGATGTGCACCTTCAAAAACATGTATGAGCTCCATCACTTGCGGGGTGACTTGCGGGGTGACTTGCGGGGTGACTTGCGGGGTGACTTGCGGGGTAACCAGCGGAACAATTACTTCTGAGACGGGAAACGTCATGCGGATAAAGTTACCCATAAATCGGAAGCACTCTTTTCCATAGGCTTGCAGAATCCTCGGCACACCTGAGCCAAGCTGCTCTACCAGTTCTAAATCCCGGTACACACGCATCAATTCCCGATTCCTGGGAATAGAAACGCCATCAAAAAAATCATCTTCACCCAACCCCTCCGGCAATGTACCTGCCGAAGTGATTTCTATCCGGTTAGCAAAAATCTCAAACTTGGGCGGCACTTCACGGGTAAAGTCATTATGTATGATGGAATTTATCACCGCCTCACGGATAGCCACCGGATTCCAAAGCCTCATATCGATCCTTTCTTTGGATGTGATTTGGGTTGCTGTCCGGTTTTCCAATTCGATTTTGTCCAATACGCTTTTGGTGGCCTTAATCAATGAGCAATAACCATACTCGTTGTTCTCAATCAAGTCGACCCGGCTGGTACCACGATATTTTGCGACCTTGACAGAAACACCATTTTCGTCAGCCAACAAATACGCAGCGTAATTTAACGCACCATCGTCCGTAAGCAATTCCAAACTTTTCCTGAAATGACCATTAAGTGGTTTCCGTTTTTCCTGATAGTAGATACGAAGTTGCTCAAAAGTCAAATCCTGTTGGTTCGACCGGATTTTTCCGATGGAATTACGGGTACGAGTGGCGAACAGCTTATCTATTATCGCCTGCGGCACCGGTTCTGCTGCCGTACCCACACGAATGAAGCAACCCTTCTCGGTCATACCGTATTTCTTTTTGAAATAGGGCTTTTCGCTGCCACTCGCTACCGTTATTTTGACAATCTCCTTGCCCTCCCGCTCTTCAACGACAACGTCAAACAAGCCCATCGCCGATGGAGATATGTTGTTTTTGATGCGGTCTTTGATTTTGAGCGCGTCTCCGTCCACATCCGCAGCGCCCACAACTGTGCCGGTATTATCAATACCGATATAAAGCGCACCTCCTTCGAAATAATTCAAAAAAGCAATTACTTCCTTTTCAATATCTACATCAGTATTGAGTTCTCTTTTGTATTCTATGCGATTGGTTTCGGGCATAGTCTATTACATCAGGATTCTTTTAATTCTGTATATCAACTCTCTCTTTTCCAACACTTTTCCTGTCCAGGTTAAATTTGTCTTGTTACTTTTCCGCTACAACTAATTAGAATCACCACCGCATGATTCTTGCTTCACTTTTTTCGGTTTCAAAATCATCCGTAAAAGTTGCCCAGGATAGTTTCAAACTTAATCGCCATCCCAAACCACTAATTTCAATAGAAAACAGCAGTTTGACCTACCTCAGTATATCATGAGCCAAAAATCAGAAATGATGTGTATTCAGGATTTACCCGTCGAAGATACTTGTTGTAAATACCTCCACCGCCCCACCAATACCTACTAAATATTAAACCAAAACGAGATTTTCACCGCAAAGCGAGTCACTCCAGGTGTATCCCTGTAAGTAATCCGGTGCAGTGCATCCACCCGCATGACCCTCAGGATATTATTTATTCCATACCCAAGTTCAAGGTAGGGTGCTTTGCCCAGCCGATGGAAGGTCTCAATGGGCTCACCCCGCTGATCCTCTGCAGGTGTAAGCGAAAGATTGGCATGGCTCATTCCTCCATAATAAAGCCTGCCTGAAGCAAGAAGCCTCCACTTCAGCTTTCTTATGGCCGGGATACGGTTGAAAACAAAGCCATTGTCGTCATGCTCTACTTTCAGTGTAAAATATCTGTCGCTGGCAAACTCAAAAAACTGCATCATGTTAAAGGCATTATCCACGTAAAATAACGACTGATTTCCCTGAGGAATGTACAGCAACGGATACGGAATCGTAGAAGGAATAAAGCCTACAGTGGCATTATAAAAAGTTCGTCCCAACAGACCGGCCCTGAAACTTTGTTTCACATTCAGCGAAAATTTATGATAGCCAAAGTCGCCTCCTAAAAACTTATTAATGCCCAGTATATATTTCAAGGTAACCACCGGGGCATTGCCATTACCTATACTGATACGTTCGTTATCATTCTGAAGGAACATTTCCTTACGCGCCAGACGTGTTTCAAATTCCAGCTCAGATACTTCAAAATCACTTCTGAGGGGAGATTCTGCCAACAACTCAGGCAGCGTCCTGTACGCGAACGGGAACATGGGCTGGAAGCTTCTACGGTGAAAACTGACCTGGTGCGTCAACCCTTTGGTAACCTCCCGCTTAAAAAACAGCGTAAAATTATTCTGATAAAATCCTCTACGGAAATTCCCAAAACGAGAGAATATATTCAGAAAAACACTGCTGTTCAGATGTTCTCTATCCAGCCCCAGGCGTTCGGCCTCTCTCGAATAGGACATTCCGGCCATGGTCCAGGGCTTTCTTGAAAAAATATGATTAAGCTGCAGGTTATATTTAAACGCTTTGTCTCCGATGCCATACGCGCCATAACCGCTAAAAATCCACCTCCTGCTGAACTCCGTATCAGTCCGGAAACCCAGCCTGAATCTATGACCCTCCAGGCTGTTATTTGCGTAGGTAAACAAATAAGGTCCAACGTCTACATTCCATGCATTGATCTTTTTGTATCCGTTCACCAGCACATTCAAAAGGCCGGTATAAGTTCTGATGACAGGTAATGTTTTGAGAGAATCGATCACCTCAAAGCTAAGTTGCTCGGCAACAGAAAGTACTTCGGGGCGCTGTGCTTGCCAAAAGGATTCATCGTGATCGCGGTAGTCTTCGCTAAGCTCTATCTCTGTGTTGTAGAATTTCACATCCAGGGGCTTGTTCAGGACGAAATTGCTGTTGTAAACATAAAATTTGAGAAGCATCCCGGCCGATTTGGTGGTTACCTCTACGGCATCAATGATGACCCGTGTCTTCACGGGAAAGTAGAGCGGATCCCCTTCCAAGGCCTCGTATGTCTGCTGGATTTTGAGCTTCTCAATAAAATTGATATTCGCTCTCCGGTCAATTCCGGCGTCTATACTTGTGAGTGAAAAGGTTTCTCCATCCACCCAGAATGACCCTGAAAAGGCGAGGTCCCTCTCTTTCTTCGGTTGAAACTCGATCAGATAATCATAGTTGGTGCCGTTGCTCAGACTATCCGCCAGAAAATAATCGTAATACACATTCCAGCTTTCTGATATCGGCGATACGAAATCCCGCTCAAGAATGTTGAGCCAGCTATTGTAAAAATTATACTGCTGAAAA
>CAZAVR010000325.1:0-5244 GCA_964488435.1 uncultured Cytophagales bacterium
ATGACATGATCCGGTTTCTATTGCTTATATAGGTGCCAATATGGCGATTTTACGTTATATCCGGTTCCTTCCTGCTTATCAAAGTCTGGCGCCTGGCCAACCTGAATCACCTGCTGGCCCAGTTGCATAGCAGCAAAAAAAGGATCGGTGCGTATGAGCAGGAGTTGAAAAACTGGAAGCGGGAGGCTCATTCGGTAGTGGCGGCGCAGTGAGGTGCGTATATGTAAGAGGAAACCGGATGGTGGGTCTGGTTTCCTTTTACTTTCATTATATTCGTTTGCCTTTAATACAATGTAACATGCGACAGATAGAAGAACAAACCGCTAACAAGGTATTACCAATGCCACGAACGACCCTTCAAAATTGAACGAACATGAACGGAAGACCGAAAATAAAATTAAAACTCACAACAACTGACAAAACATTTGAAATTCTTGGTTGGGTTTCAATTCTTACAATTTGGGTTTTAACAATCACAAACTACACAAACTTACCCGACACTATTCCAACACATTACAATGGTGCCGGACAAGCGGACGGCTTTGGTGGGAAAGGTAGCATTCTGACTTTACCGTTAATTTCGACTGTTCTTTTTGTCGGACTGACAACGTTAAACAAGTTTCCACACATTTTTAATTACCCGACCAACATAACCGCAGACAACGCATCAAGACAATATACAAATGCGACTCGGCTGATTAGATATTTAAAATTCATTATTGTTGTCATTTTTGGACTAATTGCGTTGCAGACAATCAGAAATGCAAACGGACGAACAGACGGACTTGGTGTTTGGTTTTTACCACTGACAATAGGGCTGATTTTTATACCACTGATATACTTTGCAATAAAATCCTTCAAGACAGCCGAACAATGACGATAAAAGGCACTGGGTTTGAGTCAGAATAACTTCAAAACTTCCCAACACCACACTCCAAAAAACAAACGTGCACAATTATAAGAATAAGTAGAAGTTTGGTGCAACCTCTTATGAAATTATACCCTTTCAATCAGATAGTACTACCCCATGATTTGTATCAAGTGTAACTCCGAAAATACCCAGAAACTGAGATTGATTTATGAAAGCGGCACGACAAATCTTTCTATGCAAAGCACAAGTGTTGGTGCGGGAAGAGATATGGTGCTGAGTTCAGCATTTACCAGTACTTCAGGCACTTCTCAGTCTATCCTGGCTGAAAGGGTATCCCCACCCAAAAAACATTCTTATCTGGCGGCCAGAGTTTTAGTTGTGGTTGGGCTTTTACTTATAGTCAGTGTTCGCGAATTCAGTGTTGGAGGTGTCGCTTTGGGCTTACTGGGAGCGCTGATTTTAGGTTTTAGTATTTTTGTTTTTCGGGGAAGTTATAAACATAACACACAGGTCTTCCCAAAGGAGTATGCAGAATGGAGCAACACCTGGCATTGTAACAAATGTGGTACTATCTATGTTGAAAAGAGCGGATCAGACGAGAAAGCGACCTTTTAGAGCATCCCTGGTGCCGGCTTGCACAAGTTCTGTTGTCAGCGCTACAATTAAATAGTAAATCCTCACGTTTCTCAGACGTGGGGGTTTAACCAAACTTCCGTTATGCGAATCAAACGTATCCGTCCTACGAACTGCATACTTGATTCTCCCCCGTGGCCCGTGTCTCACGAGACTTTTCCGGACGATGCCGATGGTCACCCCGCCTGTGGCGCGGATCAACCTGAATGCGCTGATAACAAATCCATTCTTATTATTCCCCGACCAGAAAGAAACTTCGCCTCCTGCGAACAAAATACTGAAACAAAGTTTTATCTTGTGGAGAAAGTATCAGAGCCGGCGCTCCCGAAGCCTGACTGTAAACCTCCATACCCGACATCCGCACTTCGCTACCAGGTGGACATAAATTCAGATCATAAACGATAACAAATTCATGCCCTATAACATCCCTCCGCACCTTACCGGCTTGAATAATGCGCAGGTAACTGAGTCCCGGCAAAAATACGGACGCAATCAGATAACCTCCGTCCGTAAGAGTTCCTGGCTAAAACTCCTGGCTGATATATTAAAAGAGCCTATGCTCTTGTTGTTATTTGCCATTTCGGCTATTTACCTGATCGTGGGTGATTATGGCGAAGCGGCCTTCATGTTTATCGCCATTGTAGCAGTATCTGCCATCTCATTTTACCAGGATAACAGAAGCAAAAAAGCCCTGGAAGCCCTGGAAAAACTAAACGAGCCGCTGAGTGTAGTCATTCGAAATTCCGACGTTATACAGATCCCTACCCACGAAATTACCGTGGGCGACCTGTGCATCATAGAAGAGGGAAATATGATCAATGCGGACGGAAAAATTGTGCACAGCAACGACTTTTCTGTCAATGAAGCATCTCTGACAGGCGAGACCTTCTCCGTTTTCAAAAGTCTGGACACGGAAGATCAAAATGTGTATAGTGGAACATTGGTGGTGTCGGGCCTGGCGGTGATACAAGTCGGGAAAATTGGAAATGAAACCAAACTTGGCAAAATCGGACAATCTCTCCTGGAAATACAGGAGGAACAATCACCATTGCACACACAGATTGCCAGGTTTGTCAAGAGAATGGCGCTGATAGGTGTAGCTGTCTTCCTGCTGATCTGGGGCTACAGTTTTTGGCAATCCCGTGATTTTATCGAGAGTCTGCTGACTGGATTGACCCTGGCTATGTCCATCTTACCTGAGGAAATCCCCGTGGCATTCACCACATTTATGGCACTGGGCGCCTGGAAACTGATGCGGGAGGGAATCATTATCAAAAAAAGCAGTGTAGTCGAAACTTTGGGAAGCACTACGGTAATATGCGCGGACAAAACCGGCACCATTACCGAAAACGCAATGCAACTGAAAGCGCTGTTTGATTTCAAGACCATGAGGGTTTTTGGCGACACCCAATTTACGGATCCGGCATTGTCAGAATTGATACAGTACGCGATGTGGAGCAGCGAACCTGTACCATTTGACCCTATGGAAAAAACCCTTCATCAGGTATATGAGCAGAGCCAAAAGGACCTGCGTAAACATTATCAGATGATACATGAATATCCATTGGAAGGAAAACCGCCCATGATGACGCATCTGTTTGAAAATGACCATCAGGAGAGAATCATCGCAACGAAAGGTGCACCCGAAGCGATCATGGCCGTATCGGAACTATCTGACAACGATAAGGCGAATCTGAGACAGCACATAAAAGACCTAGCAACACAAGGATATCGGCTGTTGGGCGTTGCCAAGGCGCATTTTGAAGGCGACCATTTTCCGGAAAAACAGCAAGATTTCAACTTTGAGTTCCTGGGATTTACTGTTTTCTACGACCCTCCTAAAAAAGGGATTCAGGAAGTGTTCCGGCACATCTACGACGCAGGTATTAAGGTTAAAGTCATTACAGGTGACAATGAAGACACCACCCGTGCGATAGCGGAACAAGCGGGTATCACGAATCACGCTCCCGCCGTTAACGGAGTGGACATTGTCCATCATTCCGAAGATGATCTGATCGCTCTTTCCAGAGATACAACCTTGTTTACACGTATGTTCCCCGAAGCGAAGCTAAAGATGGTCAAAGCCTTGAAACGTGACCATGAGGTGGTCGCCATGTTAGGCGATGGTGTCAATGATGCCCCTGCTTTAAAAGCCGCTCATATCGGCGTAGCCATGGGCACAAAAGGCACCGAAATAGCCAAATCCGCGGCAGCTTTGGTCATAATTAATGATGATCTGGAGAAGCTGGTGGTAGGGATCGCGGCAGGAAGAAGGATTTATACCAATATCAAAAAAGCCGTACAATACATTATTTCTATCCATATACCCATTATACTTACCGTATCGCTTCCCTTGCTGTTAGGCTGGATCTATCCGCATATTCTCACGCCGGTACACGTCATCTTCCTGGAACTCATTATGGGTCCGACCTGCTCTATCGTTTACGAAAATGAACCAATTGAAAAAGGCACTATGCAGCAAAAGCCAAGAAAAATGACAGACACTTTTTTGGTGTGGAAAGAACTCGTCATAAGTATCATACAGGGGTTAGCCATTACGTCAGGCGTATTGTTCGCCTATCAATATGCCCTGCGGCACGAGGGCGACGAGCCCACTACAAGGGCTATGGTATTTACTACCCTCATTTTTGCCAATGTATTTTTGAGCTTAACCAATCGCTCGTTTTTCTACAGTATATTTGAAAGTATGAAGAACAAAAACCGACTATTCCCTGTCGTCATCGGGGTCACCTTGGTATTACTCTTTGCCATTTTGAATATACCGGCACTTGCGTCCTTTTTTAAAGTCAGCAGTCTGACTATGGATGAACTGGGGATATGCCTGGTGTTATCCGGAATCTCTACTTTTTGGTTTGAGATTTACAAATGGATAAAGAGGGTAAAACAGGCGAGGTCAATTTAAAATCGACCAAACCGCACCCCCTACGTGATTATGGAGGCTCAGAAAGTAATGGCTCATCAGCTTTATTTCAAGCCATTACTTTCCCGCTTCAACGTAGTTTTAAAAATGAAACAAGGTAACAGGTGTCACCTGTTTATAAAAAAATGTTTCTTTGAGGGTGCATCTATTTCCGCCTTGCCATCAATCCATCTGCCTGTTAGCTTGGCGCTGGCGACGGCAATGGTATGTGTACCATAAGGAAGAATAAATTCAGCTTCTCCCTTCCCGTCACACACTGCGGTGAAGTCCGGGGAAAGCACCGTACTTCCGTTTGACATAGTACCTTTCAAATCGAATCTGTAGTTCATCGAACGGGCATCAATATTAAGAAAAACAAAGACTTTGGCTCCTTTGTCATTTTCCTGAACATTGTTCTGCATATATTGTGCTGTAACAGTGACACGGCTTTGATTATCGGGCAGGTCATCTTTTTTGCAGCCAGAAAAAACGAAAACAACGAGGAGGAGGAGATAGATTTGTCGCATGTTGATCAAATTATTTAGAGTTGGTGGAATTACAATAATAACAAAAATCCCGGCAAACTCAAAAAAACAAAGTAGTTTGTTAATGGGCAGAAGCATTAAAAGGTCAGTAATTTGATTCAGGAGAATTAGGAATTATCGAGAAAATCAGCTTCGAATTCACCGGGCGGTCGGTACGCCGCGGTACCGCAAATTCGTGCATTCGTAGCCTCCTCAAATTTATTACCAAATTGAGGTAATTCCCCACATTACCTTCTCCCCGAAAAACGGCACCTTTACCCCACACTCACTATCAT
>CAZAVR010000326.1:0-5243 GCA_964488435.1 uncultured Cytophagales bacterium
GAAATGCCGTCGGAAGAAGCGGTTCGTTCGTCCGTGGAAAAGGTGGGTTATGGGCGTATTGTGCTGGATAGCGCTGAATGTACAATTTACCTGTCGGCTGTAGGTATGAAGATCGGTTTCGGGTCGATTGGGAAGGGGTATGCGGCCGATAAGGGAAGGGCGCTCATGATTTCCTCAGGAGTACGGGGAGGAATAGTCAATGCGTCCGGTGATCTTGCGGCCTGGGGTGAACAGCAGGGAGGGAAACCCTGGAGAATTGGTATTGAAAATCCTTTTCGGCCGGGGAGATTTATTAAAATACTGAAAATACGCGATGCTGCCGCAGCGACCTCAGGAAGCTACCGGAAATATGCCGAGCTAAACGGAGTCCGGTACTCCCATATCATTAACCCCAAAACGGGCTACCCGTCTACAGGCCTGACCAGCGTGACCGTCGTGGGCCCTTCTGCTGAATTTGCAAATGCCCTGAGTACATCAGTGATGGTGCTGGGGGAGCACAAAGGTCGGCGCTTGCTGAAGCGGTTTCCTGCGTACCAATATCTTATGGTGAAGGACAATGGGAAAATCCTCAGGGGTATGTAGAAGTGGGTGTCTATTCATTACGATTTTTTTGCCGCCCATCCTTAATCCTGCGAAAAGCTCATAAATTGGCCCGATATTTATACTTTTGTAACCGCACGACTAAAACATATTTATGGCCTCGGGTTTCTTTGCAATTTTGGATGATATTGCTGCGCTTATGGACGACGTAGCGGTAGCGAGTAAACTGGCTACGCGAAAGACAGCGGGTATTCTCGGCGACGATCTCGCGGTTAATGCTGAGAAGGCAACAGGCTTTCTGGCATCCAGGGAAATCCCCGTTTTGTGGGCGATTACCAAGGGGTCTTTTATTAACAAGGCAATTATTGTCCCTCTGGCGCTGCTGCTGAACGTTTTCTTTCCAGTAGCCATAAAAGTGATCCTGGTCCTTGGCGGGTTTTTCCTGGCGTATGAGGGGGTCGAAAAAATCATTCACTTTCTTTTTCACCGGGCCAGGACAGGTCATGAAGTCATAGAACAAAGGCAGGACGATGCAGACGCAGAAAAAGCAAAGATAAAATCAGCCGTAACCACCGATTTTATCTTGTCTGTCGAGATCGTGATCATTGCCCTGGGGACAGTCCTGGACAGGGAATTACCCATCCAGATTTTAACCGTGACTGTAGTGGCGCTTCTGGCTACGGTGGGTGTATATGGGATTGTGGCGCTTATTGTCAGGATGGATGACCTGGGTTACCGTATGATCACGCGTTCGGAAGGTGAGGGGTTATTGGCTGCGATTGGTCATTTGCTTGTAAAAGCTTTGCCGTTGATTATCAAATTTCTGGGTGTAGTAGGAACCATCGCTCTTCTGCTTGTTTCCGGAGGCATATTTGTACATAATATTGATTATTTCCATCACCTTTTTCCTCAATTGCCGTCCATTGTTAAAGAGTTTGGGATAGGGATTGTCGCGGGACTCGCGGTCGTACTTTTATGGGAGGCCGGTAAGAAAATATTCTCCGGCTTAAGGAAAGTTTAGTATTGAATTAAATAAGCGCTTAATAAGAAAGTTACGAAAACTTTCTGAGAAAAGCAAATTTTTAGACGGGATTTCTTATTCGCTTTTTTCGAACCTTTATGTGTCCCACTTTCCATGTACAATTCGGAAGAGGTTTTGCCGACTTTGATCTATTCAGGAATATTTCGCTAAAAATTAGCGGAAAAATCTTATACATTTGGGCCTCGTTAAAATTATCTAATATCCTATCCCTTTCTTTATTGTCCGAATGGAAGATTTTGTCAATGCGATTAATGGTCTTATCTGGAGCAACGCGCTCATCGTTCTTTGCCTGGCTACAGGCGTTTATTTTTCTATAGTTACTGGATTTTTGCAGGTTCGCTATCTTAGAGATATGGTGCGTCTGCTTTTCGGAGGTGAATCCTCGGCCAAAGGGGTCTCTTCTTTTCAGGCATTTGCAATAGCCATATCCGGTAGAGTAGGTACTGGTAACATAGCAGGCGTCGCTACAGCGATCGCTATGGGTGGGCCTGGCGCCGTGTTTTGGATGTGGATGATTGCGTTTTTAGGTGCAGCATCTGCTTATGTGGAAGCGACGCTCGGACAGATTTATAAAACCGTAAAAGATGGGCAGTACCGTGGTGGCCCGGCATTTTATATAGAAAAGGGCTTAGGTGTAAAGTGGTATGCCGCTTTGTTTGCCGTTGCTACCGTTTTAAGTACAGCGTTATTTTTGCCGGGAGTACAAAGCAACAGCATTGCCACGAGCGCCCTGACAGCATTTGATATACCGGTAGAAATTACCGGAGGCGTGATTACATTGTTGCTCGGGGTCATTATTTTCGGTGGAGTGAAGCGCATCGGTAAAGTGGCGGAAATAGTCGTTCCTTTTATGGCTGGAGCCTATATTTTAATGGCTTTGGTGATCATTGGTCTTAATATCACGGAAGTGCCTTCAGTATTTGGGTTGATCGTCCGTTCTGCTTTTGATATGGAGCCGGCATTCGGGGGTATTTTTGGAATGGCGGTCGCCTGGGGTGTCAAGCGTGGTATATACTCTAATGAAGCAGGGCAGGGAACCGCTCCGCATGCCGCCGCCGCTGCTGAAACCAGTCATCCGGCCAAACAAGGGCTTGTTCAGGCGTTTTCGGTCTATGTAGACACTTTGTTTGTCTGCACGGCCACAGCGTTGATGATTCTTTTTACCGGCCAGTACAACGTCGTAAATCCGGAGGGAGGGTTCCTGGTCGAGAATGTAAAAGGGATGGCGATAGGATCCGAGTTTACCCAGGGAGCTATCAACACTCATTTCCCTTCTTTAGGCAGTGGGTTTGTAGCTATTGCGCTCCTTTTTTTCGCGTTTACCACCATCATGGCTTATTATTATATTGCCGAATCTAATCTGAGCTATTTGCTTAAGGCAGGCGAGAACAAGTGGTTGCTCTGGGCACTGCGTGCCTCTATCATGGCCGCGACTTTTTATGGCGCTATTAAAACAGCTGCCTTGGCCTGGACAATAGGCGACATAGGTGTAGGCATGATGGCGTGGCTTAATATTATTGCAATTCTATTGCTCAGGAAGCCAGCTCTGTTGGCTTTGAAAGATTACGGTGAGCAGAAGAAGGCCGGTAAAGACCCGGTTTTTCATGCTTCGAGGCTGGGTATAAAAAATACGGAGGAATGGGACTGACAAGGACACCCGCTTTCGCTTCTGATGCGGGATGTCATTAACAAGCTGACAGGTAAAATCTTCATACGTATACCTAAAGGGTGGCGTTGATTCGTGTTCGATTTCCTGCGCTGTGTAGTTGTAAAAGTAATTGCCGTTGTCTTTACGGTAATTACTGTCCATTCCCTCCGGCAATGGACGGCTTTTCAGCGCAGGCAGGGGTAAAATAAAAGAAAATGTTAATTTTCTTTTATTTTTAATCATTTATTCGTATTATCTGACTCCTGAATTCACCTTTTATAATTTCAATGAAGAAGTGGCCGATTTTTTATTACGGGTTACTGGTTGGGTTTATTTTTTGTTTTTGTAGCGCCGCTGCCCAGCAAAACGACTATCAGTTCGCCCGATATAGTACTGAATTGGGATTGTCTCATAATCAGGTCAATTGTTTCCTGAAAGATAGGCAGGGGTTTGTGTGGGTGGGTACCGCTGACGGGCTGAACAGATTTGACGGATATTCTTTCAAAATTTTCAAACACGATCCTGTCGATTCCACCACCATCGAAGATCAGCATATTATCAGTCTTTTTGAAGACCCTGAGGGGTATATATGGATTAATACGCACGGAGGTTATTCTATATATAACCCCGCAACAGAACGGATAGAACGCGATGCCGATAAAGCAGCCGGTCGGTTCGGGTTGCCTGATGCCGACTTTAGCCGGGTGATCAGAACCCAAACCGGAAATTATTGGATTGCACACAATAGCTTGGGGTTGCTGCATTATGATACCTACAGAAAGCAGTTCAAGCCCGTCAGGTATCAGCCACGAGGTACTTCCGATAGTCCCAAACCGCCGGTTATATCAGACTTCAATGAGGATGCTCAAGGTAATCTGTGGGTCATTTACAGTGACGGATTTTTGGCAAGAATTGATCCCACAGCGCACGCCGTGACTTATCAGAGTAGTGCGCTGAGTAATCGCAGAATGCCTTCAACCGACAATTACAGGGTTTTTGTGGATCAGGATAGCGAGCCTTGGATTTACCTGATGAAAGCCACGAAGGGAATTTTCTATTTTGATCTCACCCATGACCGGCTTCATGAAGGAAATACCGCTTCCTCTTCCTTCAGGCTCAACAACAATATCATCAGCGCGATGGTGAACGGTCCTGATGGACGGATTTGGGTTGGAACCGACCACGGGGGTATCAACGTGGTGGATAAAAAGAGCAGAACCGTGTCTGTGATCAGCCATCACCCGGATGAGCCGAAGTCTATCAGCCAGAACAGTGTAATGAGTCTTTATACAGATCCTACGGGTATGATCTGGGCCGGTACCTTCAAGAGGGGTTTTTGCAATTACCACAAGAATATTTTCAAGTTTTCAAATATCCGCCATTCCCCTTCCGTACGGTCCAGCCTGCCCTTCGATGATATCAATGTCTTTGTGGAGGACAAAAGCGGCAATATATGGGCGGGATCAAACGGAGGAGGGCTGATCTGCTACAACCGACGAGCGCATGTTTTTAAGCAATACCGGAACATTCCCGGTGATCCCCGAAGCCTGAGTAACGATGTCATTGTGAGTCTGTTTCTGGATTCGGAAGGTATGCTGTGGATAGGTACTTATTTCGGCGGTCTTAACCGCTTTGACGGTAAGGAATTTAAAAGATTCGTTCATGATCCTGCCGATCCTAACAGTCTTATTGATGACAGGGTCTGGGAGATTTACGAAGACTCCCAGAAGCGCTTATGGATCGGGACACTGGGGGATGGGCTCGATCTTTTAGACCGCAAGACCGGGAGGTTCTCACATTTCCGTCCTTCGGTGCCTAACTCGGTACGCTCTGGTTATGTCTCCTCTATGGCTGAAGACCGCGATGGTAACCTCTGGATTGGAACTGCTGATGGTGTCAATGTGCTGATGCGTAAAACAGGGAAATTTGTCTACTACAATCATGATGCAAAGGTGCCCGGTAGTTTGAGCAACGACCGGGTAACTTCCATACTAAGTGATTCCCTGGGTAATA
>CAZAVR010000327.1:0-5218 GCA_964488435.1 uncultured Cytophagales bacterium
AAAAAAATCTATATTATTAAATTCAATTCGGGAATAAAAGTTCTAAAATTCAAGAAGTTACACATTTCGCCCCCCCCAACTATCGAACTATAATAACTATTGAACTATTGAACTATTGAACTATTGAACTATTGAACTATTGAACTATCGAACTATAATAACTATTGAACTATTGAACTAATGAACTATAATAACTATTGAACTATCGAACTATTGAACTAAGTTACGCTGAACTAACTCCCCCCATTATATCCCCTCCTTTTTCCTCACCCATTTGACTATTCTGTACACGGCATAGCCTGACAAAACGAGCCATGCAAAATAAAGTAACCTATACCCCGGAAGCCAATCCACGCCGGATAATGAAAAGCTTCTTCCCTCCGGAAGAACCAGCCAGCCGTCGTAGTCGATCAGCAAGGAGAGTATGAATCTAACAAGGCCAAAAACAACAGCGCCTATAACCCCATAGAAGAGCAATTTTCCAACAAAAGCCTTGACAGGGAATACCACCTTTATTTCCACCGGTACCAGGAGGGTATTGTCCACCGTGGTGACTTGTATATTAAAGTTGTAAAGCTTGTCCTTACTTAATTTTGAGCCATCAACTGCAAAATCAATCTCATGTTCTCTGGCCCCCGCCGAATCAAAAAGGAGTTCCTTTTCTTTCACCTCAATACCTTCAAATCGCTTGTCTACGGTGACATTTGCCTTGAGCAAACCATCCCCTTTCAGTACGAACCGTATACTGCTTTTTATGATACTTCCGGCTTCTACATCCGACAAACTGACAGATGCCTTGTCTGACTTCACCTCCGGAGTTGAAATCGTAGGATCTATGATCTGCAAGACCGCCTGCACAGCAGCCATCCTCAGTATATCGCCTTTATAAAGACCACTTTCGATGATGCGCTTATAGCTCTCATTATACTGATGTGCCCAGGTTGTCTTTCCAATCCCGCCAAACCAGGTAAACAGATTCCCGTTTTCTATTTCCCTGGAAAGAGGAATCCACAACGAACGATCTTTCAAAAGATGGGCTGCCAGCCCCGCGGGCGTAAAGAATTTCTCGCCCTTTACAAAAAACGGCAAACCGCTGTCAATACGGTAGAGAAATCTCAGGAAACCGTTAGGTTCGCCCTTTAACGGCAACAACTGAGCTACTTCAGCGTCAGAAGCGCCCAGCCATATATGAAGATGTCCGTTCTCGAAAAGATTCCGCATCTGTCTGAATGAAGCTTCGCCTTGTGATGCTGCTGTGAGAAGGCGCTTAATATCCGAATACGTTTCATCCTGGAACCGGAAAGGCAATGCGGGATTCAGGCGGTACACCACACTCAGATACCGGCTTTCCATATCACGCTCCTCTTCAAATATCTTCTCGAACTCTACCGCCTTCGACGCACTGGCGGTAAGCCGTGCTACCAGGGGAGGCAAAAAATTGGTATTTTTCAGAAAGTACGCAGCCTCTTCTTTCTTTCTAAAGGTGATCGTCCCCATTTCTTCAAGTGACGACACCCTTTCCCCCATCCATTCTACATCCTCTACTTCTCTCCGCTGCCGCTGCGCCCATGCGTCATCCGTCATCCAGTTGTTCCGAAAGGGATGGTTCGGATCCATTTTTGAAGCCCGGGGCTTAAACCCAAGGTGGGAAAGTTCCTGGTGAATGTGACGCACGACCTCATGGGTCTCCAATCCGTTATTCACTCCTTTCTGGATGATAATGCCGGCTTGACGTTCGGTAAATTCTCCCGACGCAAAAGACATATTCAGCAACTCTTCCAGGGAGGCAAATCCCTGATCGAGCCGCCTCTTATCTACTTCTTTATGATAAAGGGCTATCCTCTCCTTAGACTTCAGACGGTCATAAGCCGCATTCAGTTTTTTTTCGGCCATATTGACCGTATCCGAGCCGTATCGCTTCTCAATTGACTCACGTGCACCATGGTACATCGCCAATTGCTTTTTTTTCCAGAATGCTGTCAGAATCGCATGATTTTGTGAAACGAGCTCGGGTGTTATCGATTCATACTGGTGGTAATCCAGGTAGAGCACTTCGAAAGGATTGTCAGACAACAAGGTAACCCAGGAGCCGTTCCGCTGCTCAAAATCCTCGGGAACTTCTCTGAGCCCTCCTTCTCTGGTGGATTCCCTAAGCATGACGGAGATATCCGCGTCCTTAGTAGACCCGGCCTTTGAAAAGCTGCCGGCTGGTTTTTCAAAGACAGGGCGGGTACCTTTCGCTTCCGCACCCTCCTCCGCTGCACCTATGGTCTTTTCGGTATTATTTGCGGGCACAAAGCGGGCACTATCCCCTGATCCGATCATCCTTTCAGGTTCCTTTCCCGAAGAGGCAGCATCTTGTCCCATTTTGGCGTCGTCTGATCCCATATATTAAAACCGCACTTCTATTTCGTCTATTTTTTCTTTTAGCTCATTGACGTCAATACTATAGTCATCTGAGCGGATCACCAGTTCAGCAGTCCGTCCATCTGCCCGAACGGTCGCATGAATGACCCCAAATTCATCAAGTGACAATCCCACCTCTACCTGTCCTGCGGGATTGTCTAATCGCAGCTCACCCCGCTTCACTGCATGCAACGGATCATCGCTATCTTCCCCTTCGTACACTTCCAGCATGGCCCTTTCTACTGCGTTGAAATTCCTGACCACGCTGACAGGCAGACTTTGATTCTTATTGATGAGGTAATCGATCAGGTCTCTTGATCCCTGCTTTACCTTAATTCCTACAGACTTGGACGCCACATCCACCACTTTGCTTCTGCTTCTTCCGTAAATGGCTGCTCCCTGCGCAATAGCGGTATCAAAATTATACCCCTCAATATCTCTTTTGACTTTTTTACCCGAAATGCGTTCCAACATCTTAGGCACCATAGGCATTCTGGATGCTCCCCCTGCGAGAACGATTTCATCAATGTCGTTCCAGGTAAAACCGGACTTTTCAAGCATACTGTGTAGTATGGCCTTGCAAACAGCGAGCAAATCCTGAGACCGCTCTTCGAAATAGAACCTGGGTTCCTCTTCCTCATCAAACAGAAGAATAGCATCCAATGAAGCTTCCTCATGGGTCTGTTCACGCTCTCTGAACAGGGTAACTTCCACTATACCTCCAGACAAATAAACAGATGCCTCCTGCTTGTCCGAAAGCTGAATTTTGGTTTCATTAGCCAAACCCTGCATTTCCCACCCCAGATCATCCGGCACCTCGCGCATGGTTTGCCGCTCAAATTCTGCAAAAAGATACTCCCTGATGATGGCATCCCAGTCTTTTCCTCCGATTTCGTCGGCTCCGTCTGTCGCAATCACCCTGGCTTCACCAGCTTTCATCTCAAGAATAGTCGTATCGAAGGTACCTCCCCCCAAATCAAAAACCAACACTCTTTTGGTTTCGGATAAATTCAAACCGTAGGTAAGTGCGGCGGCGGTAGGTTCATTGATAATCCCTGTTACCTCAAATCCCGCCGCAACTCCCGCAATCCTGGTCTCATTACGTTTCGGATCTCTGAAATAGGCCGGAACAGATATTACCGCAGGAATGATCGTATTCTGAGGTGTAGCATCCGGAGCGAGCCACCCTTTTTTCCTGAAAAAATAGAAGGCTTCCAGCTTCAGCTTTTTCAGGATAATGGCCGAAATTCCCACTGCACCATAATCAAACCCGTCAACAACATATCGATGAGGGACATGTTTTCCGATATCCCTTTTCACGAATTCAAAAATAGGCGAATTGGCCAGCAACTTACGATCATTGGCCTTTTTACCTACATAGGCTACCCGCCCATCGAACCAGACTACCGACGGAGTAGAAGACTGTCCGTCGCTGTTACTGATAACTACCGGCACTCCGTTCTCATCAATATAGCTCAGGCAGGAAAAAGTAGTCCCTAAATCTATACCTACATGAGGAATCATTGTAATCGCTTATTTTCTGTTTGTACGCTTTTCCAGGAAGTAGGGTTGCAACAATCATCCTTGAAGAGACGAACTGTGGGCTTCTTCCTTATCATTTCATTTTATGGCTCAAAATATCCAGCAGGTATTTAACCTCCAGGATAATAACCGGCTCCAGCTCTCTGAGATCGGGCCTGCGGGCTGCCTGTTTGGCCAACTCTGCCTTTACTCTCTGCTTTATGGCATCCCGCTCTACAAGGGACAAACTGATTTGCGCCCCTTCCGGAAACAATCCCGTCACCTTGCCCACACCATTGATCAAATAGATAAAACGGTCAAGCTGAGAAAGATCTGTCCCTTCAAAAAGGGATTTGCTCCCGTCAAACAAATCCTTCTCCTCCACCGAAGCGTGATGGTCATAAGATGTACCTCCCAATTGTACCCTCTCTCCCAGGACAAAGCCCTCCAGCATTCTTTTGTCACCGAAATCTTCGTCAAGAATGATGATACCGTCATTTTCCTGGCTGCTGGCAGTTCCGTCCCCGCCGGTAACTTCTTCCATCACCACAATTCCCCCCGAAGCTTCGTCTTTATGGCTGAGCGACTGCACCTGCTGCAGACCCAGGGGCTTGAACTTGCGCTTCTCTCCCAGATTTTTGTCAAGCAGGGTATTTACGAAAATACCGTTAAGAAACTTCGACGCGATCCCGTCCTTCTCGTACCGGCCATAGTCTATCCAATTGATAAACTTAGCGGCGTTTCCACCCCAGTGGAGCTTAAAAATGGTATCTTTCAATCTCCCTGACAAGCGGAAATGCAGAAAATCATCCAGCGCCAGACACAGGTGCGCCGAGTAGAATGCCAGCGCCCCGAACTCGATAGCCAATATCCTCCGCAACCACGCCACGTCCTTGTTCATGGCGTTCAGGCTAAGATTGGAAGCAATCTGGTTTTCCTCTTTTCGAAGGACAAAATTCAATCTGGAGAAAAACAGGATGGAATTGTCGCGGACATCATTCAACGCAGTAGCTGAATCCTCTGTAAACAAAAGGTCTCTCACACGGGTGTTGTTCTTGATCAGATTCGAAATCTGCTCCCCGGCAAGTCTGACCGAAGCATCAAGACTGATCTTCCCATCAAACCATATACTATAGTCAGCAGTTCCGCCCCCCACATCAATGCACAAAGCGCCATCCTCTCTGTTCGCATAGCTTGTACCGTCATTATTAATGATGCCGCTTGAGAAATACTCTCCGGCAGATATCCCTTCTGTGGTAAAACTGGGCTTGGTATTGATTGTAAGCCTGCC
>CAZAVR010000328.1:0-2402 GCA_964488435.1 uncultured Cytophagales bacterium
TTAGGACACGACCCTTTCACGGTTGAAACAGGGGTTCGATTCCCCTATGGGTCACCTGATGGGAAAGATCTGCGAAAGCATGATTTTTCCCATCTTTTTTATTTCTTAACTCGTTGTTTATGAGGCGAATAAGACCCAACGCATCGTTGACGCGAGCGGTTCGATAATTAAATCCGTCAAATACAAGTTTTTCAGGGAACATCGAACCAATTATTTTTCTTTTCTGCTCTACAGATCCCTTTTCGTACAATACGTCCAATTGTGAAATATTTTCAATAGCCTGGTCCCATAGAGCTGGGGCGATACTGACATTCTGCGACGAAGCTACCAGTTCGGCTTCTAACCGGGTTATCCGGCTTTCGCTTTCCGCTTTGATAATACGGTAATCGTCAGCTTCGATATCCCCTATCAGAAGAAGTTCTCTTGCCTTTGATAGTCTTTTATTCGCTTCTTCCAATTGTGTTTTAAGCTGCTGGGTAGCCACTCGTTTCATACGGGTCTTGTCCTTATAGATATTATTTATAACCTCCTTGAACAACTGTAGCTTCGGGATTGGTAATGCGAACTCCCTTATTTTTTCAACGATCTTGGCATTAGCGTCAGGCGCTTTATGACGGAAGCCGCACGTTGACGTACAATGATAGTAATAGTAATAGGCGCTCCGACCTCTGGATGCGCTGCCTGTCAGCATCTTTCCGCATTTGGGGCATACAAGGAAGCCTCTCAAAGGGATGTTTTCATCGAACACAACCCTTGTTTTCATTTTTTTCTTCCGGCCCTCCAAAACGTCCTGCACCGCATAAAACAACGCTTCCGATATTAAAGGCTCGTGTTGCCCCTGCACAAACATCGCTTCTTCGTCCTTATGCTTGGGGACGAATATTTTACCACAATAAACCGGATTTCGGATGATCATCCAAAAATTGTTCCTTTCGCACTTAAGCCCTTTCTTGTTCGCCATTTTCCTGACTTGTTCAATGCAATACCTGCCTTGTGCCAGTTCATTGAACACCCACACCATTATTTCGGCTTCCCCTTTTTTTGGGGCGATGTATTTTCTGCCGTCTTCGGTTATCCTGTTTATGTAGCCTATTGGGGCCATTCCCATCCACCGACCTTCTTTCCGGGCCCGTCGCATACCATAAAAGACGTTTATACTTCTTCTGTCGTTATCTACTTCCGGAGAGGTTAAATAGTAAGCCAACATGAATTTGTGTTCAGGTACCGACAAATCCAGGGGTTGTTCAATTGCCTGCGGCTCAACACCCAGCTTACGTAAGGTACCGATCATCTGGTAAGCCTCCGCAGTATTACGGCTAAACCTGTCCCATTTTACAAACAGGATTAAATCACATTGCCCTTTATACTTACGGAGATCGATCATTATTTTACTCCACCCGGGGCGCTTAAAAGTTTTGGCTGAATAATCTTCGTAAATCACCTTTTTGACTATCAGGTTATAACGCTGACAATATTTACGAAGCCTTTCCTCCTGATCCCTTTGCGAATAGCCCCTCTCGGCTTGTTCATCGGTGCTTACTCGTATGTATAAATATACTTCCTTCATTTTTTAGTGATTAGCTCAAAAACAATAAATTCCCTCAGGTATCTATTGTAAATATACTGAATCTGAGGGATTTGACAGATGGTAGTCGACAAAAATCTCCCCCAACTCATAAAGAAATTCAAGAATGATCTCTGCCTGCTCTTGAGTTACTTCGATGCCATCCTTTTTTAGCAATACCATTGCTCTTTCCACAGATATTTTCCCTGTTTTTCCCTCCATACCGTACATTCACTTTTAGACAACAAAAGCCCTTAACGGGCTTCGATGCATTAACTCAGGTAAATCGC
Organism: uncultured Cytophagales bacterium; assembly: GCA_964488435.1. Lineage (GTDB taxonomy): Bacteria > Bacteroidota > Bacteroidia > Cytophagales > Spirosomataceae > JBEBSO01. The sequence goes on from CAZAVR010000328.1 coordinate 1,855, forward strand.
TTCTTGCTTATACTCACGTACTGTAGGCGGTGCCCCGTCACCGATTTTTTGTAATTGAGTTCCATTTTCCGATATTTAAAGAGTCGCGGAGACTTAAGACACATGGCACTTCCTCTCTTTCATCAGCAGAAATCCGGGTATTCTCAGGTTCCAAACCATGCTTTTTTCTATTGACTATGAGATAGTTTTGAACCCTTTGGTAACCTGGCGACCCTTATTCCGTATCCACAAGGGTGTTGCCAAGGTTGCCTCCTTTCGAGTAAGATCAACAGGGCTTATTTTCTTCCCGTCTTTGTAAAGATCCAAAGTGCGAAACTGCGGATTCGCTATAAGCCGTATCAAGCTTCTCCTATCCCCGGGTATCGCCATTTCCGCCTTTTTCCCTTCTGAAAGAGCTCCTAGCATCTCCCGTCTCTTGGAATCTGAAAGACTTATCTCCAGTTTCTTCTCTAGCTTTTCCAGCGCTGCCGATAAATCAAAGTATTGCTCCGGGAACCTTTTAATAGTGAAGTTTCCCTCCGCGCTCCTGTCATTGAAGTCGAGCTGGA
>CAZAVR010000328.1:2412-5185 GCA_964488435.1 uncultured Cytophagales bacterium
ATTCCGCTCCTTGCTTGACAGGCCTGCCCAAAAGTAAATTCTGAGCCTTGAGAGAACCTATTCCGTCCTCAGGCCAGAACATTTGGGTTAGTTTTTGAGAAGATGCCTCGTTGACAGCGGTTAGGGCAGCCTGGTATTTTTCCAACCGGTATATTCCATCTCTTTCTCTTTCGAAAAATAACTTGAAATCCATTTTTCTGCCCGGATCTACAAAATAGGAAACAGGCAAATCAAATCGCTCTCCTCCCTTGAGAGCCAGCGCTTCTACTTTCCCCCCAATATTCCCGAATCCCAAACCCTGCACCTGTTTTTTTAGCATATCAAGGTTCCTGGACTCTGCATTGGTTTCCTTTTCCTTATCAGCCGCCCTGTCTATCATTCTGATGATACGGTGGAAAAGCCGGACAAAGAAATTAGGATATACTTCTCGGGACAGTCTTCTTGTCTGTTCTCGGACTATCCTCAAAGAGATCCTCTCTTCAAGGTTTAATGGATGGGTGTATTTGTTAAGCAGGTCCTGAAAATTACGCAGTTTTTCCTGATTGAATTCGGCGGATTCGATCACGCCTGCTCCAAAAATCCGCTCCAGCCTTTTTTCGGTTTCATTCCACGAATCAAGTGCGCTAGCAACTCTGTTTATCGGCTCCATCCTTCATTTTTGTATTATCCTGCTTGGTTTCAAGGGATCGTAAGATGGCTCATACCGCACATAGCCATAGGCGTCCAGCTCCCGTATCAACCGGTAGTATGTCGACCTGGTGCCTATCTTTGCGATAGGGATCACCTCCTTGGCACAAATCTCTATTACGCCTGATTTTCTAAACGTCAACAGAACAGCGTACAGACCTATGTGGGCGATCCCTATCCTAGGATCTTTTTTGTATGGCTTTCAAAAAGTCTTCCATGCATCTCATAATATGCCTTTACGCTATCGATACTCCCCGCTTCCTACGAACCTTTCTTTCCGGTTCACCATCTTCCTCTTTGGAGGTTTTTTGCTCTTTTTTTTCGGATTGCTGTTGGGAGTTAGCCTCCGATTGCTGCTTCTCCTCTTTTTGCCCTTGCCGGACCCTCTGCATGCTCTGGTCATAAAGACTGACATTCTTAAAGGCCGGATTGGCCTTCACATACCCTTTAAGTTCACTTCCATCAGCCAGGTAGGTCACCGGTTGAAAATTCCCCTTCTTCAGCGACTCCATGAGCCGCTCTTTATCCCTAACCTCCGTGAGTTCTTTTATGGGATGTTTTGCCAGCGCTTTTTCCAGGTCAAATCCATAGTTTTCAGAATACTTCTTTTGTTTGAAGTTGCCATTGTCGGAAGGGTTCAGATCCAGTTCAACCCATGCGTTATATGGTTTTCCTTCCATACTGACAAGGTCTTTATTTACCGACCGCCCTTTTAGGAGGTTATATGATTCTTTGTGCGTGAAGTTGTTATCCCTGCCGATATAAAATGTGTGGGCTAACGGGTCTTTTAATTTCTCATCTTTCAGATTCACCTCGTATTTATTAAAAAAGTACATGTCTGTGGTTTCGGACCTTTTAAAATACAGGGTCGTATTCATTTCATCCTTTCCGTAGGTAGCCTTGTGCTGCAGCGTAAATTCCGGCTCCTGGCGTTTGATGTGTTCCTTCAGCTCTTTTTCAAGCCCTTCCCCAAATCCGGTATACTTCACCTGATCTTTCAGATAATCAAAATTTTTCTGGTTCATCTTGTTACTGGTTAACTAGTTGTTGGAAAATTCAAATGATTTTGTCAGCGGAACAGCCTTTCTCAGGGTACTGTATCCTACCTTTAGCGCGAGGCTCCTTCCGTTGTTTGCTTCAGACAGGTCCACAGCCAGGTACTTCTTACCAGGCAACGCATGTTTGGGAAGGGCAAACACCAGGGTGCTTTCCTGGTCGGCAGCCACTTTCAGGGAGTTTCCGTGCATGTAGAGCGGGATTAATTCATTCTCCTGTACTGATCCTCGACGAACCTTCTTTTTATCCCTTACAAAAAAGCGGAGGCCGCTTATGTCGTAGCCGATCGGTGTTTTATTCATTATTTTGATCCTATAATACAGCACATCATTTTTGATGTGCAGCCCGGCCAATTCCAGGCAAATGCCGTACTTTCTTTTCCGCAGAATCCTGACCGGCTCCAACGACTCCGAGATCCATGCAGCCGTGCTTTCAACCTCCCATTCGCTGATCTGCCCTGAAAACATGGCATCGGCCACCCGCCCGTTGTTCATTATTTTCAAGGCTAGCGCAGCTTCGGCCGAGTAGGAAACCTTGAAGGTGTAAAGGGTCCCGTCCGTTGTCAGGACAGTTAGGTTGGTCGGTGAGAACCCTTTCTTTGCCGCCTTGACCTGTAGGATATTCTCCACGCCCTTTGCTTTTTGGACCAACAAGTCCCGTGTCCCTTTGTCAACTGTAGTAATACCGGCCGGGAAAACCAGGCTTACAGTTTTGTCACTGGCTATCTGAAGATCCTGCGGCTGGATGGAAATCATCCCAACCTGTGAATGCATATCGTGGCATACTGCTACCAGGAAAGCAAAAGCCAAAAGTGTTTTTTTGTTCATAGCTATTAGGTCAATGTTGAAAATTTGCTTTCAAACGGGTTTGGTGTTATCATCGACCAGTAGTACCTGGTAGCCTGCGGTTATCTTCACCTGGACCAGCCTGGTTTTACGCCCCAAGAGTGTCTTGGCAGTCTGAATTCCTGCATTCATTGCTTGTGCGCGCAGGGATGGGTCTATGATCCCCAGGTTTACTCCTTGAATAT
>CAZAVR010000329.1:0-5180 GCA_964488435.1 uncultured Cytophagales bacterium
GAAAACTCTTTACCGCACTTATCTATCCGGATGACATGGAGAAGCAGTCGCTGTACCCGATTTTGAGTCCTTCCGGCAAATTTATAACACGGGGATACCCACTGGATCCCAGGCCATTCGAGAGAACCGATCACCCGCATCACGTGGGATTATGGTTTAATTTCGGTGATGTAAATGGCCTGGATTTCTGGAACAATTCGTTTGCCATCAAACCGGATAAAAAAGCACATTACGGTACCATCAAATTTGGAAAAGTGATTTCGCAGAATGCTAAGAAGGGAGAGCTCGTCACGACTTCTGACTGGGTGAACAGCGAGGGGAAAATACTGCTGAAGGAAGAGACGCGTTTTATTTTTTCGGGTTCGGATAAACTCAGGACCATCGAGAGGGTAAGTACACTTACAGCCATTGAGCCTGTTGTGATTACCGAAAATAAGGAGGGGTTGCTCGGGCTTCGTCTCGACAGAGCATTTGAAGAACCGAGTCAGAAACCGGAGAAATTTCTGGACGCCAACGGTATAGAAACAGCCGTCCCCGTCATGAACAATGCCGGTGTAAACGGCGTGTATCGTAACTCCCTGGGAGACAAGGGAGGGGATGTATGGTCAAAGAGGAGTCCCTGGGTAGCATTGCGTGCAGAGAAGGAGGGGGAGGTTATTACGCTTGTGATTCTCGATAGCAAAAAAAATCTTAATTATCCTGCATGGTCACATGCACGGGGATACGGTCTGTTTGCTGTAAACAATCTGGGCGGGCGCGCCTTCGACAAAAATACATCAGAAGTAAAGGTGAATTTGGAAAAGGGCAAATCGTTGACGTTCAGGCATAAACTGGTGATAGGAGGTGATCTTACCGACGCACAGATCAACCAGATGTCCGGAAGCTTTTAAGGCCGTCGGACAGGCCGCACGGGATCTTGCCGAAGGCCGCCAAAGTATTGCTGTAAAATGTAAAAAGTCCCGGAGCAGATAACGCCCGGGCTTTTTTATTAATTTTGCGGCAGATGACTCATTCGACCGTTTTGTACTGCACGCCTCCACCCTGATTTTGGCCCCGCGATTCAAATGTGCTTTTTTAGTTATTTGCTGAACGGGCATCTTTTACTATTTACTACTTTCAAATTTTAAGGGTGTGAACGCATATCTCAACTTTTTTGATTTCAAACAGAAAATAAATTACCGGAGTGAAATCCTGGCAGGCCTAACCGTGGCCATGACCATGATGCCTGAGTCCTTGTCTTTTGCCATTCTAGCGGGTTTTCCACCTTTGGCTGGTTTGTATGCGGCGTTCATCATGGGTCTTGTTACCTCCGTTTTCGGGGGAAGGCCCGGCTTGATTTCCGGTGGGGCAGGGGCGACGGTTGTGGTTCTGGTCGCTCTGATGCAGACCCACGGTATTGAATATGTTTTCGGAGCGGTTGCGTTGGCCGGTATAATACAGATCCTCGTAGGGATTTTTAAGCTGGCCAAGTTCATAAGACTGGTGCCGCAACCCGTGATGTATGGCTTTGTGAACGGACTGGCCGTGATCATCTTCATGTCGCAGCTGAACCAGTTCAAAGTTCCCGAAAGTGCCGGAGGAGGATGGCTTACGGGGGAGCCGCTTTATATCATGGCTTTGCTCGTGGCGCTTACTATTTTGATAGTGATCGGCTTTCCACGTGTGACCAAGGTCGTTCCGGCGTCCCTTGTGGCCATTTTTGTTGTTTTTGCCATTGTGTTTTTGTTCGGTATCGAGACCAAAACGGTCAGTGACATTGCGTCTGTAGCCGGTGGGTTTCCCCCTTTCCACATTCCGGATATACCGGTCACCATAGATGCGTTGCTTGTCATAGCGCCTTATGCAGCGGTAATGGCCGCTGTCGGGCTCACGGAAGGGCTGCTGACGCTGAATCTGGTGGACGAAATGACGGGAACCAAAGGGAACGGCAACCGGGAAAGCGTTGCCCAGGGAGCAGCCAATATGTTGAACGGCTTCTTTTTTGGGATGGGTGGGTGCCCTATGATCGCGCAAACCCTGGTGAATCTAAGCGCCGGAGCGAGGGCTCGTCTTTCAGGTATTATCGCGTCGGTTACTATATTGGCGGTTATTCTTTTCGGAGCTCCGGTGATAGGCAGGTTGCCGATGGCCGCACTGACAGGTGTTATGATGATGGTAGCCATTGGCACTTTCGAGTGGGCGAGTTTCCGCGTGATTAATAAAATGCCCAGACAGGATATTTTCGTGGGTATGCTGGTGGCAGTGATTACGGTCTGGCTGCATAATCTTGCTCTTGCGGTACTTATAGGAGTCATTATCTCCGCCCTTGTATTTGCCTGGGAGAGTGCAAAGCGTATTCGAGCGAGGAAATATGTAGATGAAAACGGTGCTAAACACTATGAAATATACGGACCTCTGTTCTTTGCCTCGGTCGCTGCCTTTCACGAAAAATTCGATGTGGCCGGAGATCCCGGTCTGGTGGTTGTCGATTTCAAAGACAGCCGGATTGCGGATATGTCGGCTATTGAAGCCGTGAATAAGCTCACCGAACGCTATAGAGCAGCAGGAAAGCAGCTTCAACTTCGTCATCTGAGCGATGATTGCAGGCGTTTGTTAAAGAATGCAGAGACACTTGTTGACGTCAATGTACTGGAAGATCCGGCGTATAGCGTTGCTGTAGAGAGGAAATAGATTCAGCGTATTCCGGTCCTCTCAGTGTGCCGCGCTTTTGGAGAACATTTGCATTACGGCCACACCAACCCGGTAATAGAGTTTTTTGTCTTGATTATTTTAATACTTGAAATAGTACTTAAATATATACTTATATTAGGTTTAAATATTTGAATGAATTTCGATATTTATTATTGATTTTCAGTGCTTTGTTCGTAGTGTATTTGTCTTAAATATAATATTTTGTTATATTTAAGGTTAGGGTGTTTTACGTATCACTTCGTCTTTCTGCTGCAAATCTCCGGAAAGAATTTCCACGTCTTTTCGCCTGGACTCCGGAAACACCTCCAGTTTCTTTATTTGGCCGTCGATGTACTCCATTTCCACGGTTGTGTGGTAAGGTGCATGAAGTTTAAAGGAAACATCTTTGTCCTTCGGCCAGGCAGGAAGAAGGTATATTTTCTCACCGACAGTCTGCATCAGCATTTCCTGTATGCCTATCATTCCTGACCCTCCCCAGTTGTGATCCGGAACCCAGTCGTGGCCCGGTCCCCAAAAGGTGGGAAAACGGCGTGGGGCATCTTTCATCTTATTTTTCAGGTAGTCAAATGCCTCGCTGGTCATTTTCATCCTTGCCAGAAAGATACCATCCTGGTGCCAGCTTTCTATTCTGCCTTTTGGGAATGTGCCGTGTTTCCAGGTATTCCGGAAGATGGCCAGCTCTTCACTCTTTGTGTCGAAACGGTTGAAAGGAAACAAAGGATAAAACTGCGGGCATTCGCTATTCACGTAGCTGATATATGATTCAGCCGGTTTGACGATCCGGTCGCCGTTTGGCATAGTATCATAGAAGATTTCCGGCAATCTGCTCAGGTACGATTTGAAATAATTTTTGTCGTCTGAAGTGAGTATCGGGCTGTCCAACCTGATCAGCGCCTCGAGGCAGGATCGGATACCCGTTGTCAAATCGACCGGGTTTTTGGCTCCCCGGTATGATTCACAGGATGTGGAAGGAAAAAAGACGAGTTTGCCATTTTTATCCAGGGAGCTGCCGTTGCGCAACGATTCCCGCTTTTGGTAGTGTTCGTCGAAGAAGAGAAGGGCATTTTTGATAAAGGGCAGGTAACGGTCGATGTTTTTGCCTGTAAAACGATGGTATTCAAGCATCAAGTAGGCATGCTCTACCTGGGATTCCCAATGATACGACGTATAGGAATTGGCTTGTATGCCTTTTTCTACCAGGTCTCCGTATCCCCGCGCGGCAGTTGCTCTGGGATCACCGAATGGAATTTCAGTGCCGCGAGGCCGCTCCTTACCGTTCATCCAGCCCCAGCCTGAGCCGAGATCCACACCGGATGCATGCGCATATTCACTGAAGATCGCGCCCTCATGCCCGAAGTGGGTTTTTACCTTTGCCATGGCCCCGTTTAGTCCCCATTCATAGAGATTGAACTGAGACTTCATTCCATCACTATCTCCGCTTTTTAACATGGGCCAATAGAGCAGGCGTTGATTTTGCGCCGTAAACACATCTCCGCCCCAGGCACGCCAGTCCGGATCATGTGTCATTTTCGGGTTGGTGAGCACGGGGTCAAAGGTAAAATTGCCACCGTTAAACTTGGTAGGGTAGTCCCCATAAAGATTACAGCCGAGCTGGTAGCGCATCAACTGGTAATTTCGGCCCATCTGCCAGGTGCCTTTATCCGGGTCCTTTCGAAAGGGATCAATGATGATCCAGCTTCGTGCCCAGTAGGCCCGCCACCAGTCCACATTCTGCTTTAGATTTCCCTTATTGGTGTGATTGGCTTTATGCAGCCGGTCCAGTTGGGTTTCCCATTCCTCTGGTGTCTCGGTCTGTTCCCGGTGGGAGGTAATCGTGACATGGTGGCTTCTCTCCGGGCTTTTGCTTTTGAGGCTCCAGGATTTGAACGGTGTGCCATAGAACATCCCGTCACTTGTTTCTGAAGGGATCAGTCCTTTGCCCGAAATGACTCCTCCAAAGGTAAGGTTCCTGTTGTGATTGGTTATTACTTCGCTATAGGCCGATAGCCCCTGTTGCCGGATCATCAGGCTGGGAGAAAGGGGGGGCGGGGCCATTTCTGTGGTAAAAAGTAATCCCGTCGCGGATATAGCGGATACTGTCCTTTTGTTTGATCACCACCCCTTCATACCCATCCAGGCCAAAAGCACCGAAGCGTCCGTCGTTTTCATTCTTTAACTCACGATCGGCGGTACGCCAGCTTTCATAGTAGACGCGGGTTTCGGTTTTTTTGTCCGAATCAATCCTTAGATGAACAGCGTGTGACGGAATATCCACCCAGATGCGTATGTCGACTTTGATTTTTTTGTTTTGCGAAGAAATAGAAATATAACCGTCTGACAGCTTTAATTCCTGTTTAAAGCTATCCGGATGCTCAAAAGGATTGGGCGAGAGCGCCACACGAAATCGCCCGAGCTTCAGATACTCACCGCTCTCATCAAAACAGCCACTCCGCTGTAAATAGAAATACAGCTGCCCGGATTCTACCCAA
>CAZAVR010000330.1:0-5178 GCA_964488435.1 uncultured Cytophagales bacterium
CAATGAGTTGCTCATGGTTCCCAAAGCCAAATACCCCGCATATCAGGCTGAAGAAAAGGCTATCGCCGAACGGAAAGAACAGGCCCGGCTAGAAGAAGAAGCCCGGATTCTCGCGAAGCAGGAAAAGGACTACTTCGAGTTGATAAAAAACGGGAAAGTAAAAAATCTTGAAGAGTATGCCGGAAAGTTTCCCAACGGAGCCAACAGAAAAGAAGTAGAAAAGTTAGTGCCTATTTACAAAAACTATGTTCGTGCGTTGGAAGGGAATTTAAGCGACGTGCGAGCCTATCTTGGCGAGGCAGGCAATTTCTTTGAAAGATCCAGACTGGAATCCAAGGCATCTGCTCTTGAGAAGTACGAAGCAAAAGCCAAAATGCGGCTTTCTGCCTTAGAGCACTACATGGGTATCCAAAGGAAAATAGATTTAAAAAAGTGCAAAGCCATATTGGAAGATCCAACGCTTGAGAACGACGCACTCGCTGAATTCTGGAAGGGATATTTTATGTTCACGGGAATGGGAGGGTTTGACCTGGATGAGGATCAGGGGGAGCGATTGATGCTGCGGGCTGTAAACTCAGCCATGTTCAATGCCAGTACAGATTATCCGGAAACAAAACATGCCATGGTGGTCTATGCACTTTTGTTTACTGACAAATCCGAAACGATTCAGCATGGACTGATCATCACCCGGGCCATGGCCAATAAAAACGCATACACTCCCTCCCTATACACCCTCGGACTGATACATTATGTAGCAAAGGACTATGAAGCTGCGGAAACAAGCATGTCGAAGGCTTATGAGCAGGGCGTATTCAAATCGGCGACGGCACTGGGCATTCTTTACTCCAACCAAAGTTTCAAGAAGTATGACATCAAAAAGTCCGGGCAATGGTTTATGAAAGCAGTAGAACAGGGAGACTCAGAGGGTGCTTTCAAACTCGCAGGCTTATACTACGGCGATGCACATGTACAACCGGATGCACCACTGGCTGCCAAATGGGCAGAAAAAGCTTCTGAAATGGGCAATGTAAACGCCAAGCTGTTTCTTGCCCGTCTTTACTCCAAAGACCATCATGGCCTTCCCGCCCAGCCTAAAAAGTCCATAAAAATGTTCAAGGAGGCATCTGAAGCAGGAAGCCAGGATGCCATGTTTTCGCTGGCGCTGTTATCATACGATGATCAGAAACCCGAATTCCGGGATAAAAATCAAGCGCTCTACCTGTTTAGAAAATCGGCAGAAAACGGGCACGCGGGAGCTATGTTCATGCTGGGGAAAATTTACGATGAAGGCACCATCACCTTACAAAGTACGATTAAATCGCGCTATTGGCTTGCCAGGGCCAAACGTTTAGGTGTAGGCTCGGGAGCCCCTCAGCCCAAGCTGCTGTCTCCATGGGAAACGATGTTGAAATTTGGAGATTTCAATCCTACCTACATCGTCACGACCAATCGCTATGGGCAGGTGATCTCGACCGAACGGGATTTCGTGGGCGATATGCTTGGCAATATCATCGGGGCACCGATCAGTGACTACCTGGATAGAATGCTAAATCCTCAGAAGGTGATCAACGGAGTGGAGCTCATCTATACCAAGGACGACAAATCCGTCTACGGCGGAACGATTACGAGCAAATTCAATACAAACATTCACCTTAAGACCGGTCAGGAGGTTTCTTTTGTAACAACCGGAACGATCAGCCTGGGCGCTTTCGCAGGAAAATCAGACCCCGACGGGATCAACGGCTGGACACAGTACAGTCTGACAAGTCAGATCAGACACGGAGCCGTCATTGGACGAATAGGCGAAGGTGAGTGGTTTAGGATAGGCAAGGAAGGTCTGATCAATTACTCCCCACCCGGAGTACTTAACCTGGCGATCAACGACGTGGATTACACGAATAACCTGGGCTACTACGACATTGAGATTATCGTTAAATAGCCATCATAAACCCGGGGAACGAACGGATGCCGCTAAAAATATAATATACAAAATGGCATGAAAATGTAACTTTTTTTTCTTTGTGGAAAGCCAGGTTTGTAACTTCGGTCGTAAACTCAACATATCCACCTCTATGAGATGCGCTCGATTACCAGCCTGGCCGTCCACATCAAAATCGCCTTGACTGCCACAAGCAGAATTTCAGGTACAAAGCAATTGAAAAATATATTCGTTTAATAGCAACCAACCTTCCTATGAAATACCGAATACTGATTACATTCTTCCTGAGCATCCTGTTTTTCGATTCCCTCGGCCAGTCGGGCAGATCCGTGTTTTTGCCCCAGGGTATTTACCCGGGAAGTATGCGGGACGATGGTACCGGGGATTGGAAAAATGCGGTATCAAGTCCGGATACAACAGTCTTTCATTCCGGAAGACAAAGCTTACGGATAAGCCGTCTGCAAAATCACACCACAGACTGGCAGGCTGTTCTTTATATGGGAAGTATGTCCCGGGAGTTTAGGGGAAAGGAAGTCAATATATCATTTTGGTACAAATCGCGCGGAAAAGTTTCAGCAACCATTAGGTCTCCCTCCGGAGAGACAAAAGTAATTACTTCATCCGAGGTAGATATTAAGCAAAACAAAACTGCTGCCTGGAACAAAATGTCTTTCCTGATGTTTGTATCTCCGAATTCAAATAGTTTTGGCTGGTCTGTTGAAGTACAGGGGGCTTCCGAAAAAACAGGGCGGGAAGAAGAAAAAGAATCGCCAGCCTTCTGGATGGACGACATCCTGGTAGAAGAAAGTACCAATACCCGGCCAGTCTCACGCTCAGCAAGTGAGTACTTTTTTGCAAAATACTACCCGACCATACTTACGCTGGACGACCCGGGATTTGAGCTTCCATTTTCCAGATACGCTTATCATGACGGCTACTTTGATTTGGGCAGATTGGGCATCGAACAGTATTGGGAGCGTCCTGCCGGGGTGGATGAAGACAGCTATACAACGGACGTTATAGGTATCATTAAAACCTCACCCACAAAGGAAATCGTGCTTTCCGGGAAAAAGCAAGTATCAGCCTGGCACCAGACGATTCTCAAAAACGGCTCAAAAACCGGACGTGCAGAAATAGTCCAAACAGGTCATGCAGCCACCTCCACTGTTACAAGCGTAGAATTTGATCATGGCTTCAGGAATACGACGTTTACCCTGGCGCAATGCCGGAATGTCCTGGACGGTGAGTTTTTTCTGATAAAATACCAAACGGACAGAACGCAACGCATCTGCTTTCTGATTATCGAATACCTGGGGAATGATGAACAAAAGGCGAAGGATCTGTTCAGCAATAACCGCAAAGCAATTACCGCTGCAGAACTCGATAAAATAATTACTGAGAAGAACAAATACCTGATTGCGTTTGAAAAGCAACAAAACGAGAAAGAACGGAAGGTGGATGGAGATGGTTCATTCCCTTCAATTTCTTCCCTAAAACCCAGGATCGTTCCACAGCAGGATCATGACGCCGATATCGTGGTCATGACAAACTCGCCCGGAGGAAAATACCTGGCTACAGGTGACAGTAAAGGCAGTATCAGGATATGGGATCTGAGATCCAGCAGAATCCTGCAGGTATTGAAAACGCATACCGGACCGGTTACCGCTTTGTGCTTTTCTTCGGATGATCAGTTTCTGTTTAGCGGGGGAGCGGATAACCGACTGGTGAAGTGGAGTATCTCCACTCAATTACCCATTAAAATCGCAGAGAAGAGAAAAGTTGTGGTCTCGCAAAATTCTCCCATAGAAGCCGGAACTATTGTTTCTTCCGGATCGGTCGGTCACCAGTCTCCGCCCTCCGTTATTCGATATATAAAAGACAAGATCTACTCGTTGAGTGCGACGGACTTTTTCCAATGGGATACCCACCTTAACTATTATACCGAAGTATTGCTCAGGTACGACAAAAGTACTCCTGTAACCTTCAATATAGAAGAAGGGACGGGACATTTGCTATCACTCGACGCTGCCAGTCAGGAGCTCATTACCTGGAAGCCATCAGCAGGAACCCCTCAAAAACCCCAAAACTATCGCCTGGCTTTCGATGAGGGCAAAGTGGTTACGGAAGATAAAAAACTGACCTTCAACCCGCTGTCAGCCAGTGGGTATACATCTTTCAGGTTTCACAACGAAACCATAGATAAAGCAACCAAACAGATAAAAACACACCTGGGCGATAATTTCAAGTGGATGGCTGCACCGGGTAAGTATGATTTGATTTTCTCTGACCGCTTGTTGCAGGTTTTCGAAAGAGACGCTGAAAATTCCTCATGGGAAGAAACCATGCCTCTTAAAAAAAGCAGGATACAGGAGATAAAATATACAGAAGACGGGGAACAAATCGTAATACTGACCCACTCTCTTTCCGGCAGTAGCCTGTATTGGTATGACCTTCACAAAGGCAAACTGATAAAAACACATAACATCGACAAACAATACTTTACAACCGCATCTCTAAGGGACAATGAAATCTTTCTGGCAGGGCATACAGGGCCACGGAAGATGGCCCTTTTAAATAGACTTGACCTCCGAAACGGAATCGTGGTGCCGCTTAAAAAAAGTCTGCTGGAAGACATTATTGGCGTAGAGCTATCAAAAACAGCCCTGACGCTGATCACACCGGGAGGCAATGTAAAAGCCAACCTGACAGAGAATATCTGGATTAAGGAGCACGACAACAAACAGAGACCGAACGAATATACCGGCCGAAGCTTCAACGGTGTGTGGACAGTAGCAGGAAGTGGGAAAAACAGCCTTTTTTTGGCAAAAAACGGACAGCGACCGACCTATATAAAACTTAAATATCCCGGTGACTCCTCAGAAGTCGCCTTTGCTGTTCCATCAAACGACGGTATGCATATTTTTTGTGCGACCAAAACGCCCAAACCGAAATCGAATGTCAACACTGTCATGATTTTCGACTCGCTGGGAAATTGGGTCAATAGAGGTTATACTACGGTATGGCTGGATCATGGAAATATAAATAAGCCCTTATTAAACCGCCCGCTTTACTGGCCAGACAAAGACAATAATCCGACGTCAGTAGATAAATCTCTCCCTTCACGCCTGTATTCACCCATTTCAAAATCCCGGGAACCCCTACAGGATACACTTAATTTATCCGCCGGTTACGGAATGGTCACCTTACTGGGAGAAAGACCGGAACAGGGCAACTTTTTA
>CAZAVR010000331.1:0-5176 GCA_964488435.1 uncultured Cytophagales bacterium
TCTCCGTTATGATAGCCTCGCCCATTGCCTGGTGGGCAATGAACAACTGGCTGGACGACTTCGCCTACCGCATCGAAATACAGTGGTGGATGTTTGCAGTGGCCGGGCTGGTGGCAGTGCTGATCGCACTGCTTACGATTAGTTTCCAGGCAATTCGCGCGGCGATGGCGAACCCTGTGGAGGCGTTAAGAACGGAATAAAAAGTAGGTAAAAAACGAACAATTATGCTATTCAATTACCTGAAAACCGGAATAAGGGCGCTGGCCAAAAGCAAAATAAGCTCGCTGATCAACCTGGCGGGCCTGACTCTGGGCATTACCGCCTGCCTCGCAATTTATGTGGTGGTGAGTTATGAGCTGAGTTATGATACCTTTCACCCGGATAAAGAGCATATTTACAGGCTTGTCGGCACGTCGAAGTCAGAGCATGCCGATGAATGGCACCCTGTCGGCTTCGTCCCCAATGCCGTACCTGCAGCTATGAGAGATGAAGTGGCAGGAATAGAGAAGATCGCGGCGTTTCACAATGTATCTTCTGATGTGCTGGTCCCGCTGGACAAAGGTCGGTACAAAAGATTTGAAGATAAACGCCGTGACCGGATCATCGTGACGGAACCGGAGTATTTTGATATTTTTAGCTATGACTGGCTGGCCGGAGACCGGCGTGCGCTCAGCGAGCCGTTCAGGGTGGTGTTGTCCGAAGAGCGCGCGCGCTCACTCTTCGGAGACCTGCCGCCGGAGGGCATGCTGGGAAAAGAGCTGGTTTACCACGACTCCGTCAGGGTTATGGTAGCGGGAATTGTAAATACATGGACGCATCCTTCGGATCTGGGATTTACGGATTTCATTTCTTTTGCCACAATCAAAGCCAGCCAGCTAAAAAGAGAGATAAACCTCAATGAATGGGAAGACATCTGGTCAGCCTCTCAGGCTTATGTGACGCTTCCTGCCGGTACCCGGCCGGAGCACCTCAGGGCGCAGTTTGAAAGCTTCGGTAAAGTCCATTATTCAGGTAACTTTAAATTTATCCCCGCCCTGCAGCCTTTGTCAGATGTCCATTTCAACAGCGACTACCAGGATAATTATTCGCGGAAGGCTCATTTGCCTACGCTGTACGGTCTAATGGGCATTGCTGGATTTATTCTGCTCGTAGCCGCGATAAACTTCATTAATTTGTCGACAGCCCAGTCGATGAGAAGAGCGAAAGAGACCGGGGTCAGAAAAGTGATGGGGAGCAGCCGGGGAAGCCTGGTCTTGCAATTTCTGACAGAAACAGCGCTTATTACGGTTTTGGCCATTATTGTTTCCGTCCTGCTGCTAAGGCCGGTGCTCGGTATCTTTGAATCGTTTGTCCCCGGCGGTCTCGCTTTCGATTTGTTCAAAAGCCGTTCGCTCCTCTTCCTTGTGCTCATAGCTTTGGGCACAATACTTCTTTCCGGCCTGTACCCGGCCTTAGCGCTCTCCTCATGGAAACCCGTCGTCTCTTTAAAAGGAGTTTCGTCGTCGGGAGGTCGTAGCAGCAGCCGGCTACGGAGGGGCCTGATTGTTTTTCAGTTTGTCGTATCGCTCATTTTTATTGCCGGGACTATGATAGTAGGTCGCCAGCTGAATTACATGAGAGAAAAAGACCTGGGCTTTTCGTCCGATGCAGTTGTTTCTGTGAGAATACCGTGGAACAGGCAGGATAAAGCCGCCGTTTTTACGGAAAAATTAAAGCAGCAGAAATGTGTTCAGAGTGTGACGAAGGAATGGTTCCCGCCTATGGGAAGGAGCTATATGGTGACGCGCTTTAAGTATCTGCCCGACGATGGCAACCCTTCCATAGAGATGGATGCTTCTGCAAAAATCGGGGATGCGAACTTTATACCGTTCTACCAGCTCAGGTTGCTGGCCGGCCGCAACTATGCAGAGAGTGATTCGCTCCGGGAGCTGGTGATCAACGAAACTTTTTCGAAGGCATTGGGCTTCCATCACCCGGAGGACGCTATCGGTGAAATGCTGGAATGGCAGGGCGGGAAAAAATATCCTGTCGTCGGCGTGGTGGCGGATTTTCATGAGCAGTCTTTTCACGAAAAAATTGAGCCGGCATTTATTGGTTTTTATCCTCAGAATGCCAGGAACCTGGGGGTAAAGCTCAATACAGAAAAAGGAAAGCCGGTAGGTGATGCCGTAGCACAGATGGAAAAGGTTTGGCAAAGCGTGTATACGGATCAGACCTTCGCGTACTCATTCCTGGATGAGTCTATTGCGCAGTTGTACGAAAAAGAATTGAAAACGGGAAAACTTGTGAATGTGGCCACAGTTATTGCCATTCTTATTTCCTGTATGGGGTTGCTCGGGCTGATAGCTTTCACTTCTGAACAGCGGACCAAAGAGATCGGGATCAGGAAGGTGCTTGGGGCCTCTGTAATCAGCATTGTATCGCTTCTGACGGCAGATTTTGTCAGGCTGGTCCTGGTTGCATTGGCAATTGCTTCGCCCGTCGCCTGGTGGCTGATGAACAACTGGCTGGATGACTTCGCCTACCGCATCGAAATACAATGGTGGATGTTTGTTGCGGCCGGGTTGGCAGCGGTGCTGATCGCGGTCCTCACGGTGAGCTGGCAGGCGATCCGGGCGGCGATGGCGAATCCGGTGGAGTCTCTAAGGGCGGAGTAGTGACGCGCGCCCGGTGTGGAGACGCACGGCCGTGCGTCTTTACAGTGTCACAGTATCATGATACAGCAAAATTACAGTAATCACAAAAAATCATAGTTCGGATGATGTTTGCGAATTATTTCAAAATTGCCTGGCGCACAGTAGTAAGGGATACAACTTATTCTGTCGTTAATATTGCCGGCCTTACGATCGGGCTGTGCGCCAGTCTGCTATTGGGAACCGTAGTAATGGATGAGCTTTCCTATGATCGATTCTGGAGCAGGTCAGACGACCTCTACAAGGTCATCACGTCGAGCGAAATGGGCGATGGTGCTCAAACGAGGCTACCGGCTTCACCCGTAGGGCTAGGGTATGCGCTTAAGGAAAATTTCCCTGAAATGGAGGAATTCAGCGTTATTAGCTCAGCTAAAGTGCGTTTCAGTACCGGGAGAAATGATCCAGATGGAATCGCATTGGATCTGGTTATCGCGGATACTAATGCGATAAAACTGCTTGATCTTAAAGCCGTTTCAGGAAAGCTCACCCCTTTCATTGCCGCCCACCGGAATTTACTGATTACCGAGCGCTTCCGCGACAAACATTTTAAGGGCGAGAACCCGGTTGGGAAAATCATACAGGATATCCCTTCATTGAGCTCCGAACCACGCTCCTATATTATTACCGCGGTCATCCGGGATCTTCCTTCAAACACACATTTACGGACAGAAGCAATCATTCTTGAAAAGGCGGATGGGCCGGGCGATCTTACCAGACAGGGATTTCGGGGGTTTAGAAGTGTCTATTATCTACTGAAGCCGGGGACTGATCCACAGGCATTTACAGTTAAGATCAATACCTGGTTTCAGGATTTCGTGGAAGATTCGCGTTTCAGCAGCTATAGATTTGATCTGCAGCCTATTACGGAGATGTATCTTCATTCTGATTTCAATGACGGCCTCACGGTGAAAGGAAATATGAGGACAGTGTATATCCTGATCGGTGTAGGAAGCCTGCTCCTGCTGATAGCCTGCATCAATTTTGTTAACCTTAGCCTGGCCAGATTGATAAAAAGACTGAAGGAAACAGGTGTACGTAAAATTCTGGGCGCTCAACGCAGGCAGCTGATTATTCAGTTTGTTGCCGAATCAGTGCTCTACTTTACCATCAGTTCCGGCCTCGCCATAGGTTTGTATGGATTTGCTATTCCTGTTATCGAGAGTTTTCTCCGGCATGAGCTTACCAATACGCTGTTTACCAACATGACTGCTCCCATTTTTACTTTGCTGCTTATTCTTGCAATAAGTACTCTCTCAGGCGTCTACCCTGCATGGCTGCTGTCTGGTCTGAAGCCGGCCGATACGCTCCGGGGTAAGCTTGGGCAAAGCCTTGTACTCAACACAGGAAGCTTGAGAAATGTGTTGGTTGTGACGCAGTTTGCTATTTCAGTTGTTGCGCTGGTAGCTTTAGGGGTTGTCCGCGATCAGCTGCGCTACCTGGACAGTAAGGATGTCGGTTACAAAAAAGATAATCTTTTACACATTGCCCGACACAGTTGGGAAAATAAGGGGCAAACTTTCAAGAACGAATTAATAAAGATGCCTGGAATATCGGCTGCCAGTATAGCCGATTGGAATCCTGCTGATGGGAGGACTTCGTTTTTTAATTTTGGTGTGGAAGATCCGCTTCGGGAAGGCCGGAAAATTTCTGCTTATTTCATCGAAGCCGATTTCGATTTTGCACAAATGATGGGGTTTGAGCTTCAGGACGGGAGATACCTGGATGCAGCTCGCGGGACAGATGTTTACAATTTGAGTTCTGAAACAGAGATGAATAAGGAAGAGCTGGAAAGCTATCAGAACTCACGTTCATCGCTGGTGACCGCTTCTACAGTGAGGCAGCTCGGAATTGGCAAGCTTGGTGTCCCGATTCCGAAGCTTGGCTTTCCGGCTGTGGGCATTTTAAAAGATTTTCACCGGGAGTCTCTGCATCATTCTTTGGCGCCCGTTTTCATCCTTGGGAAACACGATCCGGATTACGCTGATATGTTTATCCGCACCCTGCCCGGCATGGAGAAGCAGGCGCAGGAATCGCTCGGACAGATATGGAAAACGTTTTATCCTGGCCGTCCGTTAGAGGCTCAATGGGTATCCGATATCCTGCACAGGCAATATGAGGCAGAACAAAAACAACAGACGCTGTTTTCGTTTTTCGGCGGACTGATGTTGTTCCTGTCAGCGATGGGCATATTCGGACTTGTCGTTCATACCACCGAACAGCGTATTAAAGAAACCGGTATCCGCAAAGTACTGGGCGCATCTTTGGTAAGCATTGTCAGGCTGTTTTCAGTCGGCTATGTCAAATTAGTGTGTATCGCCATATTAGTAGCCTCTCCCGTCGCCTGGTGGGCAATGAACAACTGGCTGGATGACTTCGCCTACCGTATCGAAATACAATGGTGGATGTTTGCAGTAGCCGGGCTGGTGGCAGTGCTGATCGCACTGCTTACGATTAGTTTCCAGGCAATTCGCGCGGCGATGGCG
>CAZAVR010000332.1:0-921 GCA_964488435.1 uncultured Cytophagales bacterium
CAAATAGTCAAGGTTTTTTCCCGCCACCAAAGCATATTTATAATGGCTGTCTAAAGCGACGATCGTATACGGCGAATACAAGGGTCCGAAAAAAGATACCTGCAGCGCTCCCTCGTCGGAAGAACCTGCAAACCTGGCACGGCCCACCGATTCTTTCGATTCATATTGTTTATAGTTATACCCACGGTTCACTACCCGCAGCGAGCCATCACGGTTCATGGAATAATGAGCAGTGGTATTGTTCAGATTGCGTTCAAAAAAGTAGTCAAGACGAGCTATTTCATACCACTTGCCCAAATACTTCTCCACATCAAAGTGATCAACCGGAACCAGGTTGCGATGGGCTCGGGCCCTTCGGTTTAAGTAATACAGCGATAGTCCGCCTACCGCCATTAACCCTGTAAACAAAACACTCTTTCTCATAAAAAAACGATTTATTGCCAACAATCAATATATGGGGTACGCTCTCACAGACAAACGGAGAACGACCCCAATATATTTACTGTAACAAAATCATGCCTGAGCAATTTCTAAGAAGATTGTTTCCGGGAAATTCAGGAGATTATTCCTCCCCGGCCTCATCCAGCATTTCCCTGGTACGAGTCAGCAAATCTCTTAGCTTTTTCTCGTCACCACGACTACGCTTCCCCTTACAACAATCAGAAATAAATCCTCTGAGCCACTCCAGTATTTCTTTGATCTCAGCCTGCTCCTCAGGAAACTTTTCAGAAAAACGTTTGAGCAGTGCCCCAAGTCTTCTATGAAGGATCAACTCTTCTTTGCAATCCCTGGTACCATCACCTCCTCCAGTATCACCTGCATCACCTTTCCCCGGATAAAAAATCAAACCGGTCAAATGCCTGTATCTGGTCACTTTTGCTCCCAAAGGAGTAGATGCAAAAACCGTTACCGATACAGGAT
>CAZAVR010000332.1:931-5167 GCA_964488435.1 uncultured Cytophagales bacterium
GATAAACACCCGGCTGGTCGGTATCTTCAAAAACACCAGCATAATGATCTCCGGCTTTGTCGAGTAAAATGGTTTTAACCACGCCGTCAGGTCGGGTAAAATGTGCCTCCACCGGAGACTGCAACGATACCGGCTGACCATAAAGTGTAGGCTCCAGAACCAGGGTCATCGGCGAACCGGGTAAATATGCCCCTTGCTTAATAAAACCATGAAGCCTCAGGTCGCTCCTTGCCTTCGCCATGGTGGAATAATAAAAATTCACAGCCTGTCCTCCATAACCATGGGTAGCTTCCAAGCGGTATTCCTTTTTCCTGCTGGCCACCCAAAGCCTCCATCGACCCACGTGGGCCTTCGGTTTGTCGGGAAAAGCAGGAAACTGGCATCTGAAATAAAGGTGTCCGTCTCCCGGTACAAATTCGAAATTGGGATAAGTGGCCCCTGCATCCCCGGGCTTCACTATGGTTCCATCCGGCGCTTCAAGCCAAAGCTCCAGCGAGGGGTAACTCTGGGCTTTACGGTAAACCAGCACAAAATCAGCGGATACATCCACCTCACCGATGTAGATGTCTGTTGCCTGCTCCGTGCCAGGGTACAGGACATTGGTCGGATCCTGTACAAAGGCCTCATCAGCTGCGTCACTCAGGATCTGGACGTAGAGCTTTTGCAAAAGAAACTCCCTGTCTCCCGCGAGTTCACCTGTTATTTGTGCAAATCCATTGTTCACTGATGCGAGCTGAATAAGCCTGTCTTCCAACTGATTGAGTCCGAGACCCACCGCGAAAATCCGCTGCCTGGGTGACTTGGCAGCAACTGTTGAACTGGCTGCAGGTATATCGGGATTGGCATTCTGAATCCCATCGGTCAGCACGACCACGGCCCGGGCATTGGCTACGGCTCCGTCCAGGACCGTGCTTCCAAGAATGGTACCACCGCCTATAGATGTAGAGCCGGAGGGAGTGAGATTAGCGCTGGTCAATACACCCCGCGCAGATGCCCGCCCTGCTCCTGACACTGCGTCACCTGCAACGACAAGTGATTGCAAAACGTCGCCGGGATTATTGGCCTGGTTGTTAAATCTGACTATGCCCACGCGGTCGTTATCCTTCAGCAATGAAATGTACAGGTTAGCGGCCTGTATGGCCAGATCCATTTTGGTCGCTCCCGGCACGCCCGTCGGCTCACTCATACTACCCGACCGGTCCAGTACAAGCACTGAGTCGACAGGAGGCGGATCGACAGCCCGTGCCGAAAGATTCAATGTTACGGAAGGAGTGATACTATCATCCGGAGTAGCGACTGTCATGCTGCCGCTAAAATCGGTTGGACCGCTTACCGGCGCCGAAAAAGCAACATATATACGCCTGAAAGTAAATGGTTGCGAGGGTGTGGGTGCCGGAAGCGTGAAATTGAGATTCGTACCCGGTGCATAATCAAAACCGGCAGGGGGCGCACTGAGCTCTACCCTGAGTTGAGAGGCACATGGAGTGCGGATATTTCGCACTTCTACCCACCGGTACATGGTCAGACGGCGTCCCACGTCTCCGAAGTTGAGATTCATACTACCGTCTGCCGTTTGCACCTGCATAGTGGCCGAAGGTATGCAGACGAAAGCTGTCAAATCGATCCCCAGAGCAGCTGCATTGCTTGTGATCAAACAGTTACCGGTACGCGTACCACTGGAAAACACGGGACCGAAGGACACCGTTATCGTTTGGCTAGTCCCGGCTGCCATAGTGGAGATAGTCCCGGGAGACACAGAAAAGTTGGGACTGCTGCTTGCCAGAGTTATTCCAGTGACCGTTGTGGTCCCGACGTTACTGATCTCGAAAGTGAGACTGATACTTGAACCACTTCCCACACTCCCAAAATCCAATTCGGATACCGATGCTGCGAGAACCGGCGTTGATCCGAAAAAAGTGCTCATCCGTCGTTGAATCCCATCCACGCAAACCCTGCAAAACGGTTTACCTGAATCGCGCATCCTGCAGGTGTATGCCGGACGAAAAAGTCCGCAATGGTAATAACCCGCTCCCTCAAAAAGTCCTATCTCCATTTCGTCTGGCCGCACATTTGGTCTGTTATCGCAACTTGAACAGTCCGGATTCTGCATAGTGGGTACGGGAGTAAGTGGTCCCACCAAATGAGCCCATTTCAGTCCGGAGAGACTTGAGCGGGCGGTGATATTATGTTCTGCTGGTTCACCGCCAGGGGCATTGTCCTGGGTAGTCTCTCCGCTTCCGCACCCGGCCCAGTAGCTGTACTCGTCAGCCAGGTCGAATGCCGCATGACCGAGCTCATGCATAACCACATCCAACCAATCATTGCTAAGCGCAGTTGCAAATACATTTCCACTGGCGCATCCACCCCGTTCTGCGTTGTTTACCAATACGGCGGCGGCATGCCATTGCGGCAACTGGGTATTCAATGTACTTCGCACCAGATTCCAATCGCATGCCAGACATCTTCTGATACCCGCGGTGCAATACGTTGCGTCAAAGTAAGTGGCAGCTGTTACCGCCGTCGCGGTTGACATATCCGGACAGGTTGCCGGGTTATCCGCACCTGTATCATCGGAGCGAACATTCAGCCGATGAATGTTTATCGCTCCCAAAAGCCCCTCTCCAAACCAGGGTTCGCTCATAAACTGATCGACTATATCCTGGCAACGATCGTTAAAGTCAGTCTGAGCAGCTACACTATCCCCCTGAAAACCTTCCGTAACAATCACAATGTTAAACCTTTGATTATCGGGTCCATTATCCAGTATCTTGGTCAATCCTAATATCTCTCCATCTGAAGCAGCCATAATATTTTCTTTTAAATGAGTGTATTTGTAAAATAGAACTGATACCGGCTCCAACTACCGGTCATTTTTAGTGATGATGACCTCCACCGGGATTATCTTTCCCACCGCCACCATCGGCATCCTTGTCGAGAGACAAGACTGTCCTCTCTGGTCTCTTGCTTTTCTTCTCACTTCCACGCGGTTCCGGAACCCTGTCTACCAGGTGGAGCTTTGTCGCTCCGTCTACATGAGGCAACAATACCTCTATCGTAAGATCGTGCGGGGGGTGATCCAGGCGAAAAATACTTCCGTCCTTACCAAATTGCTCCATTCCCAGAAATGGATTCGTAATAACCTGTCGATGTAAAATCTCCCCCTTCTCGTTGGACACTTCAATCCAGAAACCGGTACTTTCGTCTCCCTCCGGAAGCTCCGCAGGGGCCTGTAGTGTCATACTTTCCACATGAAACTGGCCGATTACAGCCCATTTCTCTCCGTCCCAGTTGATAGTTACCCGTCTCACCGGACGCGGATAACTAACCTGGATGATTCTTGATTTTTTCTCATCGGTCATAGCGTTTTTATTTAAGGTTGAAAATAAAGAAGAACAAAGTGAAAGACGGCACGTAACAAGCCCATAATCAACTATTAGCGCGCCTTAACTAATTCAAAAGTAATGCAGCAAGCCCCCAGACTCAAGGCTGTTTTAGTGAACGGCAAGGGTATTGATTAAGCGGAAAACGAACTGTTTTTTTAGATGGTAAAATTGATTCAGCCTGCTGCCGACTGTAAAATATAGGAGAATGTCAGAAAGCTAACACCGAAAAAGCCCTAACTTGCAGCGCATCGTAAAACGATCTTCGTTTCTACTATCTGACCTGGCCTTACTGACGTGCAATGTCGCTTAGCGATGCAGAATAACCGCCTGAACAAGCATGAGGTAAAGCGGCGATTTTATCCAAAAGAAAAATAAAAACAATGAGTGCCGAAGAGATCTCCCAATATTTCAGGGACCTGCAAGATGATATTTGTAAACAACTGGAAACAGAAGACGGAGTGGCTACTTTCCAGGAAGATCAATGGGAGCACCACTCGGGTGGAGGCGGACGAACCAGGCTTATTCAAAATGGTGCGGTACTGGAAAAAGGAGGCGTTAATTATTCCCTGGTCAGGGGAGAGGTGCATCAGCGGCTTCGCAGTCAGATGAATTTAAGTCCGGACCATGAAGTTTCGTTCCTTGCTACCGGTGTTTCTATTGTAATGCATCCGATCAATCCCAGGGTGCCCATCATCCACATGAATGTCCGTTATTTCGAGCTTAGTAATGGCACCTGCTGGTTTGGTGGCGGTATAGATCTTACGCCCCATTACATCGACGAGACGGATGCACATTACTTCCATTCGAAGCTTAGAGAAACCTGCAACCAACATCACGCGGCATTTTATCCGGA
>CAZAVR010000333.1:0-5132 GCA_964488435.1 uncultured Cytophagales bacterium
GGCGTTTATAACCAATATGGGTATGATAAGGAAAAGCGAGATGCGCTTAATAAATGGGCTGAATATGTGTTGAGTTTACAAAATGAAGAAATTAATTTTCCAAGAAAAGAATCTTGTTAGTCCCAGATCTATTTTTAATTCTATTGGCAATGAGCGTTTTGGACAAGAGTGGACTGATATCCCGCTTAAAGTCCTTGGTACACGTTTCAATAAGCTAAAAATTTCAGATGATCTATACCATCGTAGTAAGTTTATGGCTCGTGAGGTTTGGCGAGATTTAAACAAGTGGGTAAAGGATTCTGGTGTAAAAATATACGCAGATAAGAAAGCGTGTGATGAAGGGGCGGATACTGATGAGGAAACTGAAGCTTTTCTTTGGGATGCGCCCTTTATGTTGTCATGTAGTAGTGATTTATTACTGATTGAGAGGGGTGTGCGTCGGAATGGCAAACTTGTCAAACGAGAGTTTTGGATTGAAATGCCGATTGGAAAAAATCCACTCTTATCTAAGAAGCCAGGAAGAAAGCCACATGATATCGAATATTTGAAAAAAATCTTCCCAGCCGTTATTCCATTAGTAGAAGGTAAAATAACAGACAGATCTGTTTCGGACGCATATAAAAAGTATTTGAAAGATACAGGGATTAGGGCGCCTTCTAAGACTTGGGTTAATGGTAACTTAGATGCCGAACTTAAAAAGGAAAAAGCCATCAATTAATTGGTTTTGTCCTGAAATGTTTTAGGACAGGATATTTTACACACGAACAAAAAAATGTGAATAATAGGTAACTCCTCATGACAAATGGTCTGGGGAGTTGGTCATGGGTAAACGGACAACTCCTCGTCAATCTTAGATTAGGAGTTATAAATGACCGAAAAACCTATCCCTAAAATCTTTGTGCATCCTCAAGAGCTGGAACTCATGGGTGTACGTTATTCAAACTCTCATAGACTAAAACTAGAGAAAGAAGGGCTGTTCCCAGAAAGGGTTTATTTGAGCCCGTTGAAGCCTGTGTATGTCCTTACTGAAATCCAGCATTGGATTGAAAAGCAGTCTGCAAGACGTGGGGGTGTATAATGAAAAAAATAGCTTTAAATTTTTCATCAAGAGAAGAGTCAATAAATCAACCCGTAGCTCACCTATCGGGGGACACCATTAAAAACTTCAAATTGACGGATGGCATGATGTCCAAGAATTTGAAGCAGGCAGCCTTGGCATACGCTGAGTATGGGTTACCTGTCTTTCCTGTTTTTGGGATTGATAAAGACGGGGAATGCCTATGTGGCAATAAGAAATGCGAAAGCCAAGGGAAGCACCCAATTCTTGCGAGTGGATACAAGATTGCTACCACTAATCTTAAACAAATTGAGAAGTGGTGGACGGAATATCCAAGGGCAAATATTGGAAGCCCTCTTGTTGAGGGATTGTTTGCGCTTGATTTTGATGGAAGCAAAGGCCGAGAAACATTTAACCATTTGGGCTTGAAGGACTTTGAGACTTTATGCGCAAAGTCTGGGAGGGGATTCCACCTCTTCGTTCATGCTGACTTGCAGACAAAGAACAATGTTTTGTCTGGACTTGATATTCGTGGTGGAGGGAATGGTGGGTACATCATACTCGCGCCTAGTCGGCATAAATCAGGAAAACGCTATCAATGGGAGATTTAGTTATGAAACAAGCACAAAAACTACCTGACCAGTTTATCAATCAATTAGCTAAGAAACAGTACGCTGTCGTTAAGTCTGAGAAGACCTCTGGCAGTTTCGCAACGGGAGAGCGCAATGATAGTTTATTTAAATTGGCGTGTTCTCTGAAGCGTCAAGATGTAGCTCACGAGGATATTGCAAAAATGTTGTCGGTGATAAATGCAAAATACTGTAGGCCAGAACTGACAGAAAACGAGCTTTCCACTCTTTTGAAAAGTAGCCAAAGGTACGACCAAGAAAGATTAGCCGAGTTCTCGTGTATGTCTGAAATCGAGAGCCAAAAAGTGGATTGGTTCTGGTATCCTTATATGCCAAGCGGGTCTATCACCTTTCTTGATGGTCATCCGGGACGTGGGAAGTCGTTTTTCACGATGTGGCTTGCTGCCTTATGTTCTAGAGGTGGTCAGCTCCCTTTCAGCAAGGATAAATTGCCTAAGTGTCGCGTTCTGATTCTGAATGCGGAAGATGATCCTGAGCGCACTATGCGTCCAAGGCTGGAAGCGGCAGGGGCGGATTTATCGCCCGATAATATCCATTTTCAAGGAAAATTTAAGCCACTTACAAAAGATGCGATGCAAACACTTGAGGCTAAAATTATCAGCTTCAAGCCTAAATTGGTTATCATTGATCCGCTCCTAACATATATGGGTAAAGAAGTGGATACAAACCAGTTTAGTCAAGTGACTGAGTTCTTGACGTATGTTGACGAGATTGCGCGGGAGCACGACCTGTGTGTTATCGCCATTCGTCACATGACAAAGGCTGGTGGAGAACATGCGATCAACAGAGGTATCGGATCAATTGGTTTTGCTGCGCGTGCTAGGTCGGTCTTACATATCGGAATATCGCGTGATGACAATAAGCTGATTGGTTTTGCACATGTAAAAAGTAATTGGGCGGAAAAAGGGAAAACACTTCTCTATCAGATAGAGGGGGGTACAAAAACGGAACTGCCAAAGCTAGAATGGGTGGGCGAGGCAGACTATCCCGCAGAGGCTCTTGATCCTACTCAACCTGTGGGAAGGCCAAAATCGCAACCAGAGTTATCGGATGTATTGATGGAGATTTTAGTGAAAGATCCGATGGGGATTGTCTCGATAATGGAAGCAGTGGCTGCGCGGGGTATGCAAGTTAGTAAAAGTACCATTCTTCGTGAGCTGAATGGTATTGCTGAGCAAACAGGGAAGGGCTCGAAGACATTATGGCGTCTACTATGATCTAGAATCGTGTCAAAATTGTCTGCACAGTAATTATGACACGACTTTAAAGGATGCTGGTTGCCTGTTGATTTAGGCAGCCAGTTTTTATTTCATGTGGGTCGGGTTAAGGGTTTGAATTTTGTAGGAAAACTGATCTAAAATACGTGCTTCCCAACCCTTGGATTATTTCGTCACTTTTTCCGTTGGGCTCTTTTGCGGCTGTGTGGCGTTCAGGGCGGCGAGGGCTTCTTCCAGACCTTTTGATCCTTTTGCCCACACCCACGGTGCTCTGGCGGCTCTGTCCTTCGACAGATTCGGATATTTCTTGGCGTCCTTCACTGCCTCCCTTAAAAGCATGCGCGACAAGCGGGGATCGAGTTTCCTTTCTTTACAGATTTGTTTGAGGGTGACCTCTTCGGGAATTTGTTTATCCATAATATATTTCCTCCATATGGTTGGTTTCTGACCATGGCAAAATAAGATGATGTCGGCAGCGCGTCAGTGGAAACACTCGCCAAGGGCAGAGATTTTTCGACCAAGTGATTGATGGTCAGTCTGTCGAGGGGCCGCTGTACAAGCGTTTATTGGCGTTTGGCTGCCATATCCATGTCGTCGGGTAACCAGCGGGTATCAAAGTAGGCACTTTTGTTAGCCTCTCACTGCCTATGGAATTTATGCGAGCGTTGCCTCTTCCATTTTTTGTCAAACCAAACTATTCTGATCGTGAAGTCGCCACGCACGGCTTTGGGGCTTTGTAACCTCAACAAATGTGGTTGTGCTGACCAAAACAGTACGTCCTTGACCTATGGTCGGGGAGCTTGGGCTATGTCCAAGCCTCTGGCTAAAATCCCAAGGACCGTCATTTGTCGGTTTACAAACTCCCCGATCACCAAGTTCAAGATCAAGCGGGGGCGCACCGCGCGGGAGTTTCACCATGAATAACACTGACCTTATGAAATTTTTTGGCTGCGAGCCTCTGGAGACTCCATTCCCAACATTTCGTGAATTGATAGATCAGAATTTTAAACAGATCACCATGGAGCGTGGTGTCTACTTTGTCATTGATGAAACCACACCCGAAGAATTTATTGCATACATTGGCATGGCATCGACTTCGTTAAGGTCACGCGTAAAGGCATTGGTGCTGAAAAAAGAAAACCATCAGGGCGGCTCTGACATTTGGGAATTGCCCCATTATGATAGCCTACGAATTTGTTGGAAGGTCAACAAATGCGCCCGTGATTACGAAGAAGAATTTATCCAGCGCTTCAAAACACTTCACTTCAAACGCCCATTTGGTAATAAGAAGGATTGATACATATATTCAAATGTTCAATACTAATTTAGGTAACGGATCTCTACCATTTGATGCGATACAGATAAGTAAATTATAGGTGGTCTATAAGGTGAATTGCATCTAAACTTATAATTGTTTGGCTTGCTAAATTTAGATTGTTATGCATAATTCTACTTGTGAATATTGTAATGAGCAAAACAAATGGACTCTACCTTACTTGATGATTTGACTGCCAAGCCACAAAGAGAAATTGCGGGCTCTGATTCCTCATTACGATTCGACTATCAGAAGGATTGGGCATTTAGTAGGATGCTTGATTTTCACATATCGGGTCAGGACTATTTAGTAGCGTTTGAGTTTCATGATGATGTCGTTTTCCTTGATTCAGAATTAACCCCTAAAGAAGTAGAGTTCTGCCAAGTAAAGACACAGAAAAAGGCAGAAATTAGAAAGCTCTCAACTTTTTTGACTGCTAAAACGGGATCAAACTCCATAATAGGAAAACTGTGTAAAAATATTGATGGTATTTGTAAGGGCCGCTCTATAAAGCTTATTTTGGTTTCAAATATGCCTTATTGACCTGCTCCCCGAAAAATAGTCCAAAAGTTGGTAGAGTCTGCTAGACATAAGCATCCCTGATGGGAAGAAAGAGCAGACGATGAAGAAGAGATTTAGCGAAGAACAGATTATCAAGGTTTTGAAGGAGGCGGAGGCTGGAGCCGGGACGGGGGATTTATGCCGTCGTCACGGGATCTCGCCTGCGACGTTTTACAAATGGAAAGCGAAGTTTGGCGGGATGGAAGTGTCTGACGCCAAGAAGCTCCGCGCGCTTGAGGTCGAGAATAACCAGTTAAAGAAGCTGCTGGCCGAGACAATGCTGGATAACGCGATCTTAAAGGACGTGAACTCAAAAAAGTGGTGACGCCACA
>CAZAVR010000334.1:0-5130 GCA_964488435.1 uncultured Cytophagales bacterium
AGGGGAAAGAAGCATTTTTTGGGATATCGCTTTTGTGGCGGCAAGGTTGGCGATCCTGATTACCTGTTTTCCCCATTCGCCTACGGTGGTGCTCAGTTGGGTGTCGGTGATTCTCTTGATTTTCATGGCCTTGATTTCCTGGTTAAGGCCTTTACGCTCCTGTTGGCTGGCGTCCTGTCCGCAGCCGGTGATGAATAAGATCAGAAGAGCCAGGAGGACCACGCGGGGGGATGGGGTATTTAAATCAGCTGTCATCGTTAAAAGGAAATGAGTTGACGCGCCTGCAAATGCAGCAGGTCATTGTAAAGATCGTTCGTGATCTGTTCGTTTGAGAAGTTTTGCCGGATTTGAGCGAGTTTGACGCGCAGAGCCACCGTGTGCATGCCAAGGTAACTGAATACGTCGTTGAGGTGGCTCAGTGCGGACGATGCGCCGTGCATATTAGAGGAGATGCCTACCAGTGCTGCTTTTTTATTGGGAAATGCGTTGGGGTAGGGAAGACCGTCGATAAAGGCTTTGAGAACGCCCGGATATGAACCATTGTATTCAGGCACGATGAAGACGAATTTTTCGGCCTGTGTCGTTATATGCTGAAGTTCGTTGAACGCCTCGTTTTTTCCGGTGTTATGGTAAAGGGCGGAAACCGTGAAATCGTGAGGGAGGTCTGCCAGGTCAAGGGTCAGTGTTTGGGCGCCATAGCCTTCAAGTATAGACTGATAATAACGGGTGATTTTCCTGGTAGTTGAATTCGGGCGGTTGGTTCCTGAAATAAGTACGATAGGGAACGGCGAATCGGTCATGAAAGTACTTTTCGAATATAAAATGATCAGTTCCACGTTTTCGGGAGCTGATAAAGATAACAAATTCCTTCTGATTTGGTTCAGGTTTTTTATTCCTATATTTGGCAGTCCGTTCAGTTTTTGGGCGGGCAATATCTCAATACTTGTAATTACTTAAAGGAGTTTCCTTGATTTCATCGTGGACAGAAAAGAGTTGAAGGACAAATTGACATCGCTGCTGAAAATGATACAATAATATGCGCCTGGTATCACATCCGGTATTATGCAACTACTATGTGACCTATCGTTGCAATGCGGCATGCGGTTTTTGTGATATCTGGGAAAAACCTTCGCCCTACGTTACTGTTGAGAATGTAAGTGCCAATCTGCAGGCGATGCGAAGGCTTGGCGTTAAAGTAGTAGATTTTACTGGGGGCGAACCGCTACTTCACCGGCATCTTGATCTCTTGCTTAAGGAAGCCAGGGAAGCGGGTATGATCACCACGGTTACGACGAACGGACTGCTCTATCCTAAATATGCCGAACGTCTTCGGGGGCTTGTAGATATGCTCCACTTTTCTCTGGATTCGCCGGATGGATGGGAGCATGATGCTTCCCGCAAGGTGAAGTGTTTTGATAAGGTAATGGAGTCGATTGAGGTGGCGTTGGCACTCGGCGAGAGACCTGATATCCTTTTTACAGTTACAGAGACAAGTTTGCTGAAAATCGGTCGTGTGCTGGAGGAAATATGCAGGCCGAACGGCCTTTTGTTGATTTTAAATCCCATATTTGAATATAACGGAGTGGGAGGCTCGCTTCCCGAGGCGTCGCTGCGTGAACTTTCTGCCTGGGGAAAACAGCCAGGTGTTTATCTTAACGACGCCTTTGTGCAGCTGAGGCGGGATGGGGGTAACCATACAGATGATCCCGTGTGCAAGGCAGGAAGTACAACGTTGGTTATTTCGCCTGAGAACAAGCTTGTATTGCCATGTTATCATTTGGGATTAAAGGAGTTTCCGATTGATGGTGATTTGGCAGATCTATACAGGTCGGGGGAAGTACAGAAACTGATTGCGCTGGAGGGTAGGTTGCCGGCTTGTGAAGGGTGTGCCATCAATTGTTATATGCAGCCTTCCTTTGCCGTTGAAATGAACAGGTACTGGTGGAAAGCATTGCCCAGCACACTTAAGTACAACCGAATTAAAGGAACCTGGAGGCAACTGGTGAAGTGGTAGGCGTCCGGTTCCGGGAAAAGATTCAATACCATGAGTGAAAAAATCGTAAAGAAAATCAACATAGATAACCGGAGGGCGTCATTTGAATACTTTTTTCTGGAAAAGTATGTGGCAGGCCTTATGCTTACAGGTACAGAGATAAAATCCATCCGTCAGAACAAAGTCAATTTACAGGATGCCTATTGTTTGTTCCTGGGGGATGAGCTCTATATCCGGAGCATGCACATCTCTCCTTATACGGACGGTACCCACTATAATCACGACCCCCTGCGTGACCGGAAAATTCTTTTGCAAAAGAGAGAGCTGAAAAAACTGATAGAAAAGCTTAAAGATCAGGGCCTTACTATGGTGCCGGTGCGCCTGTTTACCAATGACCGCGGGTTGGCCAAACTTGAAATAGCACTCGCCAAGGGAAAGAAGCTTTATGATAAGCGGGAAAGTATCAAAGAGAGAGACAGCAAGCGTGAGACGGAGCGAATGGGTTATTGAGTGTTTTTGCAATTCCTTAATATTTTGTAACGTATTCATTGTCAATAATATATTGATATATTTCTCCGGTTTGTATTTTTGAGGCGTTTCCTTTTTTCATGATGTTAAAAAAATAACTATCTTGCTATGAATAACTTACGCAATTATTTATGGGCAGGAAAGTTTTGGTTCTCAATCAGGATTACAGTGCATTAAGTATTTGTTCGTTGCCCAAGGCCTTTTTATTGGTTTTTATGAACAAAGCCGAACTTGTTGCGGAGGTTCCCGGGGAGGTATTGAGAAGCGTGCATGAAGTATTTCCGATGCCCACTGTGATCCGGCTTCACCGGTATGTAACCCTGCCGTTCCGGGGAGTCATGATGACCCGACAGAATATCTTCAAACGTGACGGAAACCGGTGCCAGTACTGCGGTACCACCGAGCACCTAACCCTTGACCATGTGTATCCCAAGTCTAAGGGTGGAAAAACAACATGGGACAATCTTGTGACGGCCTGCCGCCGCTGCAATTCGCGCAAGGGAGATTTTCCCCTGGAACAGGTAGGGATGCAGTTGAAGAAGCGCCCTTTCAAGCCTTCTTTTCTGATGTTTATCAGGGATTTTTCAGGTGCTGTAGATCCCGGCTGGACTCCTTACATCGCACCCAAAGAAATATCCTGCTGAAATCTCCCGCCGGGTGACGTGCTTTGAATGAAAAAAACTCAAAAAATATTGGGTTCTTGCTTTTGTTTGCACGAAAATAAATCTACCTTTGCGCTCTGAATTTGAAAAGGTAATATTTTTTTCACCTAATTTCGATCCACCCGGCTTTTGGGTCGATGTATAGTTTGGCCGGATATAACAATTAATATGACCAAAGAAAAGTTAAACCAGGCTACTCCCGATTTCGACTGGGATTCGGCTAATGACAGAGGGTTCGGAACTGCTTATTCAGTAGAAGACAGAGCCCGTCTGGAGCAATTGTATGATGGCACTTTGTCTCCTGTTCAGGAGAAAGAGGTAGTTAAAGGAGTAGTAGTAGGAATTACCGATCGTGAGGTAATTTTGAATATTGGTTTCAAGTCGGACGGTTTGATATCGTCTAATGAATTCAGGGATATTCCCGGCCTTAAAATTGGTGATGAAGTAGAAGTTTACGTAGAGAGCCAGGAAAATGCACAAGGGCAGCTGGTTTTGTCCAGGAAGAAAGCGAAGGTGATTACTGCATGGGATAACATTCAGAAATCGTTCGACGCGGATCTTATTATTGATGCCAATGTGAAAAGACGTACAAAAGGTGGTCTTATTGTTGATATTTTCGGAATCGAGGCATTCCTTCCGGGATCTCAGATCGACGTTAAGCCTATACGTGATTTCGATATATTTGTTGGGAAGCGTATGGAAGTTAAGGTGGTTAAAATCAACCACACTAACGACAACGTAGTCGTTTCTCATAAGATCCTTATTGAGAAGGATCTTGAAGCACAGAGATTGCAAATCCTGACCAACCTTGAGAAAGGACAGGTTTTGGAAGGTGTGATCAAGAATATGACCAATTTCGGTGTATTTATCGATCTTGGCGGAGTGGATGGTCTACTCCATATCACGGATATTTCATGGGGGCGTATCAGTCATCCTTCGGAGCTGCTTAGCCTTGACCAGAAGCTTAACGTGGTGGTTCTTGACTTTGATGACGAAAAGAAACGTATTTCACTGGGCTTGAAGCAACTTCAGGCGCATCCTTGGGATTCGTTGCCTGAAGATATACAGGTGGGATCGAAGATCAAAGGTAAGATTGTAAATGTAGCCGATTACGGCGCGTTCCTTGAAATTCAGCCTGGTGTTGAAGGGTTGATTCACGTATCCGAAATGTCATGGTCACAGCACCTGCGTAACCCTCAGGAGTTCCTGAGCGTGGGCAGCGAGATAGAGGCTGTAGTATTGACATTGGATCGTCAGGAGAGAAAAATGTCTCTGGGTATCAAACAATTGACTGATGACCCGTGGACGCAGCCTGATCGCAAGGAGAAGTATGCAGTAGGTACAAAACATAAAGGACTTGTGCGTAACCTGACCAACTTCGGATTGTTCATCGAACTTGAAGAGGGAATTGATGGTCTGGTACACGTTTCTGATCTTTCATGGACCAAGAAAGTGAAGCATCCGTCTGACTTTGTTAAAGTGGGTGAAGAGCTTGAGGTAGTTGTGCTTGAACTGGATACCGAGAACCGTCGTCTGGCGCTGGGTCACAAGCAGCTTGAAGTGAATCC
Organism: uncultured Cytophagales bacterium; assembly: GCA_964488435.1. Taxonomy (GTDB): domain Bacteria; phylum Bacteroidota; class Bacteroidia; order Cytophagales; family Spirosomataceae; genus JBEBSO01. Next base: position 4,752 of record CAZAVR010000334.1, read on the forward strand.
TTGGGATACTTTTGAGACGTTGTTTGAGGTAGGTTCTATCCACCGCAGCACGATCGTATCCAAAGGAGAAAAAGTAGCTGTACTTGAACTACCTTACGGTATTGAAGGTATATCAGTACTTAAGAATCTGGCTAAAGAAGACGGAAGCGTAGCGGAAGTTGGTGAAAGTCTTGATTTTGCAGTACTTGAATTCTCAAAAGAAGAAAAGAAAATCGTACTTTCGCATGCCAAGGCATGGCAGAGCCCTGCTGCAGCTGCAGAAGAGAAAAAGGACAGACCGGCTAAGAAATCAGCCTCTAAGTCTGAAGGTTCTGCAAAAGATGTAGACAAGTCGACATTCGGCGACATCGATGTGCTTTCAGCTTTGAAAGAGCAGTTC
>CAZAVR010000335.1:0-5122 GCA_964488435.1 uncultured Cytophagales bacterium
GGCAAACAAGGTCCCTAGTACCACCAGAAAAAGAAGCGCTGCAAAAGTCTGGTTGTCCCAGATCCCTTCTACTTCCCACGGTGCCTTGACAAAAGAAAACGTAACACCGCCCAGCAACATAGCCCATCCTACCACAGCAATCGAACTATAGTTCGCCAGCAGCTTTTCCGGCTGAAGCGTGTATACAGCCAGGGCAAAGGCAGATGCCACCCCCACCACAAAACCCCATCGGGAAATCGACAGCGAATGTATATCACCATGCGTTACCAGCAGGAAGGTCCCCGCCACCGCAAGCGCAATCGCCAGTAGTTCGACGGGCCGGGGCAGATGGCGGTTTTTCATGGCGAGATAGATCGCTATGAGCACAGGTCCTCCATATTGCAAGATGGTAGCCGTAGCCGCATTGGAGTGTTTGATCGACAGGAAAAAGGTATATTGTACAGCCAGCATTCCCGTCAGCCCAAAAATGACGAGTTGAACCGAATCCCTCCGGCTACGCCAGATCCGCCACATATCTGATTTAGGATTAAAAAAAGAAATTACCAGCAGAATCACCCCTGCTGTCAGCATCCGCACCGTAATGATCCACTCGACATTCACTTGCTTTTGCTGAATCATAAACTGCCCGAAAGTACCCGATACTCCCCACAATACAGCAGCGAATATCGCCAGCGTTCCTCCTGACTTCGCCAAGCCGGAAAGATCCTGTTTCCAGGAGTCCGCACCAGACAATACAGGTGCTATAAAAGCAGTCTGAGCTCGAAAAGCTGTGGATGGTTTGTTTTGTTCCTTTTGCATAATATGCTGTATTAATGACAACCGACACAAAATTACCTTGCAAAAGGCGCAATATTTATGTTATTTTAAGCCACATTTTGCAATTTTGTTTCATTTAAGCCGACAAAATGAAGGAGATCGACAGCTTCGACATATCCATTCTTGGGATATTACAACAAGATAATTTCCTACCCCAGCGCGACATCGGCGAAAAGGTAGGATTGTCGGCGGCAGCCGTCCAGCGGAGGATCAAACGACTGACCGAACTGGGTTATATCCGCGCCAACGTTTCCATCCTTGACCGCAACAGGCTGGGACAGCCGATAACACTGATTGTAGAGGTGTCTCTGGAAAGCGAAAAAATTGAACATTACGATGAAGCCCGCTTTATTTTCTCGTCCTGCGAAGAGGTACAGCAATGCTATTATGTAACCGGAGAAGCCGACTTTATATTGATCGTGGTAGTGCCCTCTATGGCCGAATACGAAACCCTGACACGGCGCATCTTCTTTTCGAACCGCAACATCAGGAACTTCAAAACATTTGTTACGATGGACATCGTCAAAGCGGGGTTGAATATTCCGTTATAGGTGGTGGGTATTCGCCCGAATGTTTTAGCGCAATAATGACGTGCTTTCACTCTAATCACCGCAGACATACGATTTGCCGGACACTAAAATATGTCTCTGAAAGGTTGAGACTATTCCTGAAAACAGTGCGTTATTGTTACCGTTGCTGGTCACCACCTCACCCTCTTCTCCCTCTCCTGGCTGGAGAGGGATGCCTGTTTTCAATCGCCTTTCCTCCTTTTTTCCGGAATGTATGTTGAACCACGGAAAGCCGATAATTTGAGAACCGGTCGACCTAAATGCTTTTGTCGACTCACTCAAAAATCATATACTTAATATACGTCTAGCGCTCAATAAACCCTTCACACCGCTCTGCATATACTATTCTCGCGCGTCCGCTTGCTTTTCTCAATTTTTCTTCGTAACTTGCTTAGTTAGCGCCTCTTTACCTGTCCGCTAACTTAATCTCCGAACATTGCGACCCGCAACGAATCGCAGTAAAAACATAACATCCGTGCATCCGTGGCCAAAAATCAGTCCCCGGTGCCATACACGGTAAGTTACACACGCCCACATTGCAGAAGTATTTCGGAAACGATTTAGATTTGTTCTGCAACAAATTACTATACCATGTCAAACCAGACCACCAGGGGCGGGCAGGAAATTTATTTTTCCAGGCCGGCAGAAGCCACCACCCTTCAGCAGATTCTATCCCTTCTGAAAATTCCCGTGAGCCCATTTCAAAACTTTGATCAGGAAAAAACCGTGAACATAATAGGCAATACATTCAGCGATTTCAAGGGCACGTCCTCCGCCATCAACATCAGGCCCACATTCAATAACCCCCTCGAAGCGATCATGAAGCTGCATGACGATAAAATGGAGCTCTACGAGCGTATGCTGAAAGAAAAAGAAGAGCAGATCGAAAGGTTGGAGCGATTGAGGTAAGGGTAAATTTTTAGCCACGAATGCACGAATGATGTTTGTTAGTAATCATAAAATTCGTGCATTCGTGGCTAAAAAAATCACTCCCTGCCATCCTAACTCACACCCCCTTCAGGAAGCTCTTCCTATACTGCAAAGGACTCGCTTTCATCCTCCGTCTGAACACCTTGTAAAAATGAGACACCTCCCCGAATCCACTTTCAAAAGCGATTTCAGTCATCGACTTGTCCGTCAGCAGCAGCTGGGATGTCGCAAAATGAATCCGGTAGTCTGTAACGGTCTCCACAAACGTTTTACCGGTCGACTTTCGGAAATACTTACAGAAAGCATTCACCGACATATTGACCAGCGCTGCCACCTCTTCGAGTGCGATTTTATCCCGGAAATTATCGACTATATAGCCCAGCGAGAGGTTCAGGCGCTGCTGTGCGCCCGGATAAGCACCCGCTGTGATCCCGTCGCTGTCGAGAAGCACATACTCTTTGGATTTGGAAAGTATCTCCAGGATTTCCAGTAAGCCTATCATTCTTTTAAAACGATTCTCTTCGCAGGCCAGTCCCCCCATCCGGGAGGCTACATCGCTCAACGTTTCACCCGTAAAACGGATCCCCGATGCGCTCCGCTTGATCAGCGCAGCGATGGACTCAAGCTCCGGCTTTTCAAAGAATCCCGGCCCCATAAAATCATTTTCAAACTGCACCAGCACGCACTCAGACCGTCCCTCTTCCGGCATTATATCTTCAGTTTTCCAGCAATGCGGCAGATTCGGCCCGAGAAACACGAGGTCTCCGGATTCATAGGCCTGCATGTGCTTGCCCACAAAACGTGTCCCCGTCCCCTGTACGATCCAGGTCAGCTCATACTCAGGATGGAAATGATACGGTGCGGTAAACTTTTCCACGGCAAAGGCACTGACGATAAACGACGTTCTGTCTTTGGGAGTAAGCGTTTCAAACCGGGCCTTTATCATTGCCTATTTTATTCCTTTGGTTTCAAAAGATGTAATATTAGATAAAATAGTCCACAAAATGGAATCTTTTGGCCTCGTAAATGGTCGTCACATCCATGAAATTTGTTTTACGAAAACCATAATGAAAATCAGAAAAAATATGAAAACATCCTTATCCCGACCTGACCTTGGCAAAACCATAAATGTGACGCATCAGCAGAGCGAATCTTTCCGCCGTGACGGCCATGTGCTTATCCCTGGCGTATTAGATGCCGACGAAACGGCCTATTACAGGGAGGTCATCAACAACGCTACGATGGCCAACAATACCGAGACACGTAAAATGGAAGATCGGGATACGTATGGAAAGGCATTCCTCCAGGTAATGAACCTCTGGAAGGCAGACGCGGCCGTCGCGGATTTCAGCCTTGCGCGCCGGTTCGGCAAAATAGCCGCCGACCTGCTTGGCGTCGACAGCGTCAGGATATACCACGACCAGGCCCTGTACAAGGAACCCGGAGGGGGACCTACCCCCTGGCACCAGGACCAGTTCTACTGGCCTCTGGATACCCGGAATACCGTCACCATGTGGATGCCGCTCGTCGACATTACCGAGGAAATGGGCATGCTCACCTTTGCCTCCGGTTCACACACCGCAGGATTTGCAGGCGATGTCGCCATTTCAGACGAATCAGAAGCCCTGTTTCAGAATATGGTCAACGACAAAGGCCTTGACGTAACCCGTGCCAAAACCATGAAAGCCGGCGATGCCACCTGGCATTACGGCTGGACGCTCCACATGGCACCAGGCAACCACACCACCGACAAAATGAGAGAAGTAATGACCATCATATTCTTTGCCGATGGCGCCAGGATAACAGCACCAAAGAATGACTACCAGAAGGCCGATCTTGCCGCATGGCTGGGAAATTCACCCGTGGGCAGCGTCGCTACTTCCGAGCTCAATCCGGTAGTGTATAGCGCTTAGGTTTAGCCACTTAAGACGACTGACAAACAACCTCAAAATTCGTGAATTCGTGGCTAACCTCCCTTTTTAGCCACGAATAACACCAATGTAAAGTCTGAAAATTCATGTCGTCCGCGGCTATCCCGTTCTAGCCACGGATAAAAAAATTCGTGAATTCGTGGCTAACCTCCCTTTTTAGCCACGAATAACACCAATGTAAAGTCTGAAAATTCATGTCGTCCGCGGCTATCCCGTTCTAGCCACGGATAAAAAAATTCGGAATTCGTGGTCACCCCCCTTTTTTAGTAGCCTCTAACTCAAACTACTACCCTTTTATACTCAAGCCTCTTCTCCCCAAAGTTCACTATCAGCGCCAGTTTGTTACCCGATACTTTCAGGTAATTGATCGCCTGGGCAAAATGCTCCTCTGCAATACCCGATTTGCCTTTTACCTCCAGTATAATCCCATCTTCTACCACAAAGTCTGCATAGAACCGATGCTGCAACACAATCCCCTTGTAATGCACAAAGTATTCCTTCTCCCTTTCGTAAGCGATACCGCGACACCGAAACTCATACTCCAACGCATCTTTATAGACGACTTCCAGAAATCCGGCACCTAGTTCACGATGAATTTCCATACAGATCCCGACAATGCGGTAAGCTTCTTCCCTGAGGATCAATTCCATATTTTTCGGAGAATAATGTGTGTAAAGCGAATATAAAAAAATCGCTGATTTGTGGCTAACCTCACTTTTTGCCACGAAGGACACGAATATATCAATAGTGGCTATTTCCCTCCTTGCCGCCAACATCCAAAACACCATTCGTGAATTCGTGGCCAACCTCTTTTTTTGCCACGAACAACACAAATGTAAAGTCTAAAAATTCATTTCGTTAGTGACCACCTCCCCC
>CAZAVR010000336.1:0-5122 GCA_964488435.1 uncultured Cytophagales bacterium
CGTAGTGCGGCCGTGTTTTGCATCCCGTTTTTCTTTTTCTTATATTTGAATAAATAATGGGTTTCTGCCTTCGCTACTTCTGATATAGTCTGGACTATAGTCTCTCAGTTTTCGCTATTCCAGCTGCCTCTTTTTTATTGGCTTGTCTTACAATGATCCTGCTCCGGCCTTCCGGATCGCCGGTGATTTGACAGTTTTTGGTAAAGTTATCTGTCTGAAGTATCAGAAAACGGAGGTTGGCGGCGCTACGATGTGGGTGGTTTTGAACAGGCGGCTGGTGCTGTCGTTGTATTTCCACCTTAAATGAGGTGAGTATATATCAAATTGTAGCTACACAGAGATACTTTACCTGTGATTTCTATCGTGCTGAGGAGATATGTACTGAAGGAATGCCGGACCTGGTTAGCGATTCAGGAGCGGCAGAGTTTAAAAGAAGATGACCGTACGGCGATGTAGACCGTCCGGCACGTAACAAAAAGATTAATTATGGCAGAGACTTTTTCAAAAAAGGAAAAAAGAGAAAAAAAAGAGAAAAAGAAAAGGAGCAAAGCGGAGCGAATCGAAGAAAGGAAGGTCAACAACGACAAGGGAAAGGAGCTCGAAGAGATGATGGTCTACGTGGATGAGAATGGGAATCTGACTGCTGTGCCGCCGGTGGCAGGCAGGCGTAAGGCGATTAATCCTGAGGATATACAGTTAGGGGCGGCAATACCCCTGGCACCGGAAGATGTTCGCAGGAAAGGGGTTGTGTCGTTCTTTAGTGACAAGGGCTACGGCTTTATTACGGATGTTAAGTCCGGAGATAAATTGTTCGTTCACAGAAATGAACTGGCTCAGCCTGTGGTTGAAGGCGATAAAGTTACTTTTGAGGCTGAAAGAACATCCCGCGGCTATAGTGCCATTCGTGTTGAAAAGGAAAAGAAAATGATATAGCTATTTTGCAGATGCTGCTGTCTTCTGGCTAAATGCCGTCTTTAACTGATTCCATCTTACCTGAAAATCTGAATTGAATTAAAAATGAAACCAGAGTGCTATACTGCTATAACAGGCAGCGGCAGTTACCTCCCTGCCCGCCGCATTTTTAACAGCGATTTTCTGAGCAGTGAATTCTACGGGGATGGCGGCAATAAACTGGTTAAATCGACGGCGGAAATTGTTGAAACGCTCGAAAAAATCACAGGGATAAAGGAGCGGCGTTATGTTTCTGATGATCTGGTCGCTTCGGATATCGCGTGTTTTGCTGCGCTGGATGCGCTGATGTCATCCGGGACGGATCCTGAAAGTCTTGACTATATTATACTGGCACATAATTTCGGTGATATACGCGCGGATAATGGCAAAAGCGATATTGTACCTGCTTTGTCATCCCGGGTGAAATATCGCCTGCAGATACGCAATCCGAATACGGTTGCGTTGGATTTGCCTTTCGGCTGTGCCGGATGGCTACAAGGGCTTATCCAGGCTGACCAGCTTCTGAAGTCGGGATATGCGAAGAAAATAATGGTCATAGGCGCTGAGACATTGTCCAGAGTATGCGATCCCCACGACAGGGACAGCATGATTTACTCCGACGGGGCAGGCGCTGTCATAGTTGAGTCCATCCACAGTGAAAATCCGGAAGGTATCCTGGCCGGTACTGTGAAGTCGTACGCTTCTGACCTGGCTTACCTGATTCAAATGGGGGCTTCGGCCCATTGTGCGATGTTACCCGATGGTTTTTTTCTCAAGATGAATGGTCGTAAGCTGTATGAAAGTGTTCTGAAGACCGTGCCTGCCATGATGAAAGAGACGTTGGAAAAGGCCGGTGTCTCTCTGGAAGAGGTCGATAAGATACTCATTCATCAGGCCAATGAAAAAATGGACGAGGCCATTGTCAGGCAGCTCTTTGAATTATATGGTCTGCAGGAACCCTCTCGTTCTATTATGCCTATGACAATTTCATGGCTGGGCAACAGTTCGGTAGCTACGATTCCTACCATGTACGATTTGATGGCAAAGGGAAAGCTGGAGAATCACACGATTTCAAAAGGAAGGTACCTGCTTTTTGTGGCCATGGGCGCCGGCATCAATATGAATGCGGTGGTCTATAAAGTTCCTGGTTAATATACGCAGCAGCGTTTCCTTTTTGGAAGCCTAATAGTGATCTTCTCCTAGTAATTCCAGATATACGCCGCGCAAATGTGCGCCGGGTATAATCTGGCATGACAGCCGGCTTTTTGTCGTAGCATCCGGTAGTACGTCAAGTGTTTCCAGTTCCTGGAAGGTGTGTTCTGGTAAATTTTCCAGGCCTTCGATGATATGGCAGTGGCAGTCGGCGCAGAGTCCCATGCCACCGCAGGTAGCCCGCATTTTGTAACCGAAGGTTTTGAGTACTTCCATCAGATTGTACGGGGCGTTCTGCGGTATTTCGATGGCGCGGATCTGGCCGGTCCGGTCTTTGATTTTTAGCCGGATGATTTCAGAATGCGTTGACGCCATAAACAGTAGTGTATTTAAAGGTACGTTTTTGATCTGGGTATACGATGTGGAAGGCACTTTGGGCCATAAGCGCCGCCTCATGGAATCCGCAAAGAATAAGTTTGAGTTTTCCCCGGTAAGTATTGATATCGCCTATGGCAAATATACCGGGAACGTTGGTGGCATAGTCAAAGGTATCTACTTCGATGGCTGCGTTATCCAGCTGAAGCCCCCATTCGGCAATAGGACCCAGCTTTGGGGTGAGTCCGAATAACGGAAGGTAATAGTCGGCTTTGATGGCGGTGGTCTTTCCGGAGCTGTCTTCCAGGAACACGGCTTCCAGTTCGTCTTCTCCAAGCAAACCACTTACCTGGCTCTGAACCACCAGGTCGATTTTGCCTTCTGTTGCCAGGTTGTAAACTTTCTCAGCAGAATCCGGCGCCCCTCTGAATGAAGCTGAACGGTGCACAAGCGTAACCCTTTCAGCGATGCCGCTAAGGAAGATGGTCCAGTCGAGGGCAGCATCTCCACCACCGGCAATCACCACGTGTTTGCCGCGATAGATACCCGTGTTTTTTACAAAATAATTGATGCCGCGTCCTTCAAACCTCGTGATATTGACAAGGTCGGGTTTTCTTGGTTCAAAGCATCCCAGGCCGCCCGCAATCACGATTACTTTGGCCTCTACCATGGTGTTTTCACTGGTTTTGATCAGGAAATCCCCGGTGTCGCGTTTAGTCACTTCCACCACTTTTTCGCCAAGGGTAAAGGTGGGTTTGAAGGGAGCGATCTGTAATTTCAGGTTTTCTATAAGCTCCTGGGCATTGATTGAGGGGAGTCCTGGAATATCATAGATGGGTTTCTGCGGATATATCTCGGACAGCTGTCCTCCTGCCTGAGGCAGCACGTCGATGAGGTGACAGCGCATCTTTAAGAGCCCGGCTTCAAAAACTGCGAAGAGTCCGACTGGTCCGGCTCCGATAATGCATAGGTCGGTGGTGATTTTGTTTTCCATTTTCTCCGTTTTTTTGATGTAAAATTGGCGTGGAAAATGGCAACTGTCAAATGAAGATTGGTTATGTGCTATTACCTGTGGTTATAGTTGCCCAGACAAAACCGTTTGAATACTTCCGCTAGTTTCAGGCTTTGTCCCCGTAGTTGAATGAATTGAAAATCCCTGTAAATCTCCAGCCGGTCAACGTCGAGTATGGCAAGCTGGCGGTATTTCAGTTCATCAACGATGGACTGCACAGAAAGGAAGGCAGCGGATTCCGAATACATAAGGTATTGTTTGATCGCGACGGTGCTGTCCAGTTTAATGTCAATGTTGAGGCGTTCTGTCTCTATTTCCGCAGCGTGCATGGCCAGCCGGATGACGTCCAGGGTTCCGGAGCCTGCTTCCCGCATGACCAACGGTACTTCGTAGAGTTCCTGTATACTGATGCTGTCTTTTCTGGCCAGCTTGTTCGCAGCATTTGTAACCAGCACCAGTTCGTCTTTGACGAAGGGGGTATACACCACCTGGGGATGATGGGTCACACCTTCAACGATGGCGAGGTCTACCGCTTCGGTGATGATCTGTTGGGTAATGAAATCACTGTTTCCCTGGATAAAAGTAAACTCTACGTCGGGATAGGCTTTTCGGAACAGCGCCAGCAGTTTGGGAAGGATGGTCTGAGCCACGGTGGTACTTGCTCCGATCCGGACTATGCCGGATCGGATGTCCATTACCTGGGACAGCTCGGCCTCCATTCCCTTGTAAGCGTTCATGATCTTTTCCGCATAACGCAGAACCACCTCTCCTGCAGGCGTAAGAGAGACCCTGTTTCCGTGCCTGTTAAAGAGGCGTACGTTGAGTTGTCCCTCCATCTCTCTTATATGCTTGGTGACTGCAGGCTGGGTGATGTTCAGTTCGGCAGCAGCCCGTGTAAAACTGAGTTTGACGGCTACCTCATGAAATACCCGGATGCGGAAATCAAAAATCATATTGCTATATCAGTTAGACCCGGAGAACTGAGTATGTCCTGTTGCCTCCGCGACTCAAATTACCATTTTTCTCTGATTCAGGAGGAATTGAACCAAAATTGATCTTGAATTATTTTTCCTGATCAATCCGGATGAGAGACGACGGCAGAAACAGGTTGAGTGATTGTTGATTTTTAGGCTTCTTATGTTTTGTCACTAGGTTAAAAAAGGCGTACTTAGCCAGGAAAACGCTTAAAGCTCCGTGAAGAGCCTTATTCTTATTTCTTTGCGATGTTCTACCTGATCGGTTTTGCGTTTGCCTGTTTTCTGGCGCTCCTCCTGCTCTTTAAGAGAGATAAGTCGAAGGCCGATCATATCTTGCTGATATGGATGCTGGTGATCGCTGTGCATATCTTGCTTTCTTATGTCTTGTTTTCTGGCTGGGCGTTGGCGCACCCGCATATACTTGGTGTTACCTTCCCTTTGCCATTATTGCATGGAATTCTCCTGTACTGGTACACGCGCGCTGTGACGGGTCATCCGATGTTTTCACCCATAACAGCGCTTCTTCAGTTGCTCCCCGCATTTTGTATTGTGCTGATGGCCGTTCCGTTTTACCTATTGCCGGCCGGAGATAAGGCAAGTGTATTTTTGGATGGGGGAAAGGACTTTCAATGGTTTGGATATGCATCTGTATCCG
>CAZAVR010000337.1:0-5106 GCA_964488435.1 uncultured Cytophagales bacterium
ACCGTTATATCAGAATCGAGAAGTAATTGCAGCTGGGCTTTGGTAAAAATCTCCGGTGCCACGGTAATAAGCTTCAGACAACCGGCACCTTCGCGGATCAACTCATTTATTTTATCATCCGTAGGTGTGTCGAGCAAAGATTCAAGATGTGCTCCGCGCTTTTTGGGGTGAAGAAAAGGACCTTCAAGATGCATTCCGATCGCCCCGCGTTCCGGGTGTTTCTGTGCATATTGTCTCATTGATTTCACGCCTTTGATGATATTTTCCCAGGAAGAAGTCACCAACGTAGGCAATACATAGGCTGTTCCGGTTTCAACACTTGTTGTATAAATGTCATCAATAGCCTCCTCCCCGGGATTCTCGGTAAAATGAAACCGCTTTCCGCCGTTTACATGAATATCAAAAAAACCAGGAGAAAGACAATCAAATACCGGGATGCTTCGGGCACTTTCAGGGTCACCATCTCTAACTGAGATAATTTTTTCACTGGCATTATCAAGAACCACTTCTTGATTCATATATTCAAGACCTCCCGTAAAAAGTCTTTTAACGAAAAAGTGAGTCATAAATCAGTAATGCAATTTTCTGAGAATTTCCTGGGAACGTGCGTCCACTTCACTTCCAGCACCTGTAACCAAAATCCCTTTCAACCCACTATTTGACTCGATGCCATATACAGTCGCCTCGTCAGCCGGATCGGTATTCCCTTCGTACCGGTACACTTCCGCCACATCGAATTCCTCGTGACTGAATTTACCCTGATGACAGGATATACAGTTTTCCTCGAGATTAAAATCCAGTGTAAAACCCCTGCTGCGGAGCTGGTTAATGGCTTCCACAACAGTAGCATAATGATATTCATTCTTTTCAGCACCCATCGCTTCCTGGTTTTTGTTAAAATTGAATCCTCCTAATTAACAACGAAAATACCAGAAATGAAAATACCTGAACATAACCACAGCGGGAACCCCTACCCTCGTCCTAATCTTCATCATGACATTGCAACCCGTTTGCATCGTGTTCCGCCTTATCTTTGTAAAGCTTAGACTTGAAAGCAAAAGTCAGTTGTCTCATGGAAACAAAACATACACATCATCATGGCCACAAATGCTGCGAACCAGCGCAAGAGCATAGCCATGATCATAGTCACGATCACGACCACGACCATGGGGATGCTTCTTCTCTGAAAGCTTACCTGCCAGGGTTATTCAGCCTTGCGTTACTACTGACAGGAATCCTGCTCGATTATTATGTCAAACCTTCCTTTTTCCAGGGCGTCGTTCGGCTGGTCTGGTACATCGCAGCTTACCTGCCCGTTGGTTATCCTGTGATCAAAGAAGCCGTCAGTGCCATTGCCAAAGGAGACTTTTTCAATGAATTCACACTTATGGTTCTCGCTACCCTGGGTGCCTTTGGAATAGGTGAATACCCGGAAGCTGTAGCGGTGATGCTCTTCTATGCGGTCGGAGAACTGTTCCAGGGAGCCGCTGTTCAAAAATCAAAGAACAACATTAAAGCGTTGCTGGACGTGAGACCCGCCTCTGCAAGCCTTCTCGTTGGCGAAACCTTTGAATCTGTCAATCCCGCGACTGTAAATCCGGGCGATATCATACAGGTGAAAGCCGGAGAAAAAGTCCCGTTGGACGGCGAAATGCTTAGCAATGGAAGTAGCTTCAATACTTCGGCGCTTACAGGAGAAAGTAAACCCCAAAGTATATACAAAGGAGAACCGGTATTGGCAGGCATGATGAACATGGACAAGGTTGTCGAGATCAAGGTCTCCAGGATATTTGCTGACAGTTCACTGGCGCGTATCCTGGATATGGTACAGAATGCTGTCACTAAAAAAGCAAGAACTGAGATTCTCATTCGCCGTTTTGCCAAAGTCTATACACCGGTTGTCTTCTTTTTGGCGCTGGCCATTGTTATTTTCCCATTTTTCTTTACGGACAACTATGTATTCAGAGACTGGCTATACCGGGGTTTGGTATTCCTGGTTATTTCCTGCCCTTGTGCCCTTGTCATTTCGATTCCATTGGGTTATTTCGGAGGAATCGGAGCTGCCTCAAGAAACGGTATTTTATTCAAAGGATCCAACTTCCTGGATCTGATGACCAAAGTAAATACCATAGTCATGGATAAAACCGGTACATTGACAAAAGGAATTTTCAAGGTGCAGGAAATTGTACAGGCTCCCGGAGCGTTTCCCGATTTGAGCGAGCAGGAATTTCTTCAAATGGCGGCGGCCCTTGAGCGAAAAAGCAACCATCCGGTAGCAAAGGCAATTGCCGCGTATGCTGAGAACAGCATCGCTTTATATGAAGTATCCGATGTACAGGAAATCGCCGGACATGGCCTGGAAGGGATACTTCGACCAACTTCGGACAACGGACAGCTACAGGCGGGCATTCCTATATTAGCCGGCAACTCCCGCCTGTTAAAAAGCAAACAAATTGCTTACGATAAAAGTATCGACGAAAGACCGGAAAGCATCATAGCGGTGGCACTGGACGGCAAATTTGCCGGTTATATTGTCATCGCAGACGAACTGAAGGAAGGCGTGAGTGCGACGATCCGATCAATGCGCTTTAACGGCATCAGGCACACGGTTATGCTGAGTGGTGATAAGCATGCGATTGTTCAAAAAACAGCATCGGCTGTAGGGATTGATGCCGCTTTCGGAGACCTCCTGCCTGAAGATAAAGTAAGCAGGCTGGAGACCTTGAAAAACGATCCGGAGAAAGTCATCGCTTTTGTCGGAGACGGCATCAACGACGCCCCGGTACTGGCACTTAGTGATGTAGGAATAGCCATGGGCGCTATGGGTAGTGACGCCGCTATAGAAATCGCAGATGTGGTCATTCAGACAGACGAGCCTTCAAAAGTAGTCACGGCCATAAAGATCGGACATGCAACGAAAAACATCGTTATTCAAAACATAGGGCTTGCCTTCGTAGTAAAGGCGATCGTGTTGTTATTAGGAGCAGGGGGACTTGCAACGATGTGGGAAGCTGTGTTCGCCGATGTAGGTGTAGCATTACTGGCCATTCTGAATGCGGTAAGAATTCAGAATATGACTTTCGAACCTGTCAATAAATCCTAGAGGTCGGAAATCAAAGCAAGTGGTTTTTCAGCGCATAAGCTACGGCTGCCACGGTATTTTTTACACCTATTTTTTCCAGCAGACGTAGTCGGTGCCCTTCCACCGTGCGGACACTTATATAAAGCTTTTCCGAAATTTCAACGGTGGATAAGCCGTCACAAAGTAATTGAAGCACGTCCGTTTCTCTGCTGGAAAGTGAAATCTTACCCGCAGAATGAAGTACTGGTGAACTATTGCTGATCACCATTTTCCGGTGCATGGCTCTTGTCACAAAATCGCTATAGTAAAAACCGTCCGCATACACCCGTCTGATGGCCTTTTCTACTTCAGCTGGTGTGCTGTCCTTCAGTAAATATCCATGCACTCCTTTCTCCAGCATGTGGATAATAAAACGGTCTTCGTCATACATGGAAACAACGATGATGCGTACCTCTGGATATTTTTCATGGAGAATCTCTGCCGTCTGAATCCCGTCGAGTACCGGCATCTGCAAGTCAAGCAGGATGAGATCCGGAACATTTTTTTCGACCTTATCCAGTAAATCCTGTCCGTTGGATGCCTCTACGATGAACTCAAAGTCCGGTATCTGGCTCAACATAGAAATAAAACCCTTCCGGAAAAGTTCGTGATCGTCAGCGATAGCAAGTTTCAACATGTTCCAATCATGTACGCTTTATCATGGGCACCTCTGAGAAACACCCTTCAACATGTAAAACTAAACAATTTGGAGATTATACACGTACGTCAACTGCAAAACTCAACAAACATAGCACTCACACTCCCCCTAAATAGCAAGCCTTACCCGCGCAACACAGCCCGATCCCAGCGCTGTCTCATATTTAATACTTCCGTCAATGACCGAAAGTCTGCTCTCCACATTTCTCAGTCCATGACCCAGGTCGTAGCTTGACCTGACCAGCTGTTCGTCAAAGCCTCTTCCGTTATCATTAACCGTTAACTCAAGTTGAGTGGTCATATAATGCAGGGTAATTTCTATTCTATCGCATCCTGAATGTTTGATGGCATTGTTAACGAGCTCCTGAAGTACACGGTACAGGGCAAGCTCGATCTTATTCGTGAGCCGAGGCGGAGTGACCAGATTACACCCGAACCGTATATCCAGCTTGCTGCTGTCTCTTACTTTGTTCACAAATTCCTCCACAGCTGCGGACAAGCCAAAGCGATCCAGTGTAGCCGGCACAAGTTCGCTGGTAATACGTCTCACCTGACCGATGGTTTCATCCAGTAATTTTCTGGCATTTTTCAGTGGAGATTCTGCTGTCTCCCCCTGAGGCATTTCAGCAGTCGTCACCTGGTTGAGGCTAAATTTAGTGAGGGACAGCATCGTACCGATATCATCGTGTAAATCCTGTGCTATACGGCGCCTTTCCGTCTCTTCAGTATGCAGGGCAGTGTCAAGCAGGCGCTTCTGGTGATTTTTTTCCAGATCCCTGAGATGCTTTTGTTGAGCGAGCTGGCGTTTTTGATAATTGATGACGAACAGAATAACAAAAATAACCATGATCATCATGGCCAGCATACCCATCAATATGGCTGTCCTTATTTCCGAGCTATCCGTTGCTTCCATTCAGTTCTGCAGAGCTATTCCATAAAAAACTGCATAAAATAATAAACGTATAAGCCATCTCAAAAACGGTAGGTATGTAATGAATAAATCCTATGTCCAGCGCAGGCTCCCACCTGTTAACATAGTTCATCACCGGTGCCACAAAAGCGTAGATTGCATAGAACATAAGAAGTCCGGCGGAAATGAGAAAAGAAGGCGAAGCAAGAAGATTAGAGATTTTAAGCATCTGCATCACTTCGTAATAATACAGCATGATCCATGAAATCATCAGAATACATTCAAGTATACCTGAGTAGCGAACTTCTGCGTTGTCCTGTGCTGTCTGCAAACTTCCCAGCGAAAAGTAAATTTCGACCACGGCAAACAAAAAAAAGAGAGCAGAAACCCTGAACAGTACTTTCTTATAACGGGGAGT
>CAZAVR010000338.1:0-5105 GCA_964488435.1 uncultured Cytophagales bacterium
AGCTATCCTATGTTTCAACGGACTCCAGCAAAGTTAACCCCAGATTGTATCCACCCAGGTTGTTAAATATCAACACCCTCTTGAATTCCCCACGACGAAGCTGGATAAAATCCAATGCAAAATGAAAGGCAAATGCGGCTGAAGTGGGGTAAAAGCCTGACATAGGAGAATAAGACAACTTTATTCCTGTATCTGCCTGCCGAAAAACCTGATCCGTTTCCCTGGCGAATAAAACAAGATCCACCTGACCTTCACCCCATCCATTTCTCTTCAGAAAGCGCGCCAGCTGCGTCTCAGCATTACCGTAGCTCACCACTTCACTATCTACAAGCCGTGCCATAGCGCCGGCAGGATTATTCGTCATGATAAAAAAAGAGGCGCCGGAGGTCAACTCCAGCTCTCCCAGCCCGAGGTTCTCCGATATCTTTTCGAGCATCTCGGTTTTCTCGTCTGCAGCTCCAACCAATACGTTCTCCAGCTCCTCAGAAAGCAATACCATTCCATCAATCAGCGCATGCTCAAATGATATCGTATTCTGCGTATGAGTCATGTTATAACCATGATTTTTCAAACTAAGCGATATCTGACCGGCCATCGTGTTATGGGTAGATTGTATGAAAGCCGTGGGAGGGATCAAACCTTCCACTGTGAGCGCATGGTCGAGGAATTTTTCCGTATCCTGCAGACAGCCCAAACCAGTACCTACCACAATAGCGCCGGGTTGATCTACGCCGGCATCTGAAAGACAGGCCTTTGCTCCTGCCACGGACATTCTGAGGATTTTTCCCATGCGCCGCAACAAGCTCCCGTCAATATAATCCCGGAAATCAGGAAACACCGGTTCCGTATGACGTTGCAAAGGTTTGACAGTCTCCGAAAAACCTGGGTTTCCGAAGGTATGTTGATGCGAAATAGTTGATGCGCCAGTGATATATGGCATTTTATACTGTAGATTTAAATATGAAAAAAGAAACTGTACATCAGCCACTATTTCTTTTTCTTCCTGGATTTGTTTTGCAATTTTTCAATCTCGCCCATCAGAGACTTGAGATCGCCGGAAGTATCTTCCGACTCGCTTTTCAAGGCCTCGTACTCTGCGATGGTCATTCCAATGATGGAGACAGGCTTGCCTATATAGGCCTCTATTTCCTTAAGAAGGGGTAACTCTTCCTTACTGCAGAAAGACACCGCTTCTCCCTTATTGACTCCCCTGCCGGTTCTACCGACTCTGTGCACGTAATTCTCTGGCTGTTCAGGCAAATCGTAGTTTACGACAAAATCAACATTGGGAATGTCTATACCCCGCGCACTTACATCCGTAGCAATCAGTACGTTGACCAGCCCCTTCTTGAATCGACGCATCACTTCAAAACGATCAGCCTGGTCTTTGTCCCCATGGATAGTCTGGGTTTCGATATTTACACGCTGAAGCGCACTGAATACCCGTTCAGCCCGCACTTTGGTGCGCACAAAAACCAGAATTTTGGCCTCCTGATTCCCGCGAACCATACGTTCCAGGAAAAAACGTTTGTCGTCCATTTCTACAAAGGCCACAGCATGAGTAACGTTTTTAGAAACAGGATCCTTAGGTGAAACCTGTATACGTATAGGATTGGTGACAAGCGAATAAGCGAGTTTTTTTATTTCGTCATCTATAGTGGCTGAAAAAAAGAGCGTCTGCCTTTTGCGCGGCAGCTTCTTGATAAGGTCACGGATATCGTCAATAAACCCCAGATCAAGCATGTGGTCGGCCTCATCCAGCACAAGCGTCTCCACTTTATCAAGCTTGATATAACCCTGACTTACCAGGTCAAACATCCGGCCCGGAGTGCTCACGAGTACATCGATGCCTTTTTCCAGTTTGGCGATCTGCGGTCCCTGTTCAACTCCTCCGAAAACGCTGAAAGTATTCACCCTTGTGTGTCTGCCTATCTCCTGAAAAACTTCCGAAATCTGAATAGCCAGCTCCCTGGTTGGAACCATGACCACGCACCTGATCCCCTCGGTGCGCGCTTTCCGCTTGATCTCGTTCAGCATACTCAGGATGGGAATTGCAAACGCAGCTGTTTTACCAGTCCCCGTCTGTGCTATAGCCAGAAGATCCTCTCCCTTAAATATATTGGGAATGGCTTTGTATTGAATATCCGTGGGCTTTCTAAACCCCGCTTTTTCAAGGCTCTTCTTAATCTCCGGTGGTATCTGAAAATAATCGTCGAATTTCATTATCGGTATTTAGTCCGGCAAAAATAAGTCTGCACTTCCAAAGTTTCAGACCTTCTGCCACAAAAGTGCTTTTTTCCAGTTTCGAATATAAAACGCTTTATCGTATTCATCACCATGTATTTCAGGAGTATCGTCCTTTTGCCCGATTTATCCATTATTTTCTACATACCAGACAGCATTAACCGCGGGCATTATTTATTAAATTTGTCATGACCTTATTAAAATACAAGGGATCTCTGAAAACACCATAAACCAGGCTTGCTTTATGATTCCGGAGTTTACTGCGATCCGTTGCCGCGGTTGTAAACGACGAAATTCTAAATTGGCACAAAGCCCGATCAATGGTTTTCGAAGTTCCCAATAATTCTTAATCAGTTAAAAATAAGCTATCTCAAAACTATGTCAAATCTACCTGAAGCCTGGATGCGAGGTCCGGTTTCCGGCATCCCTCCGCTACTTCAGCCTGTCGCCCATACGCTTACCCAGGTGCGCGAAGAAGTAAATGCTCTGATGACCGGATTTCCTGAAAATCTTCTCTGGGAGCGCCCTGCAGGAGTTGCTTCCGTAGGCTTTCACCTGCAACATCTCTCCGGAGTTCTCGACAGACTATTTACATACGCGAAGGGAAACACGCTTTCAGATGTTCAACTGGCAAATCTGGAAAAAGAAGGCAAACCTGGTGAAAATTCCCTGCATGACCTTCTTCGTCAGTTTAACCTCCAGATCAGCTGTGCGCTGGCTTATTTGGAAAAGACAGACGAAAACACACTCACTGATTACCGCGGTGTGGGGCGGAAACAGCTTCCCTCTACCGTGGCCGGGCTCCTTTTCCACGCCGCAGAGCATAGCATGCGCCATACCGGGCAGATGCTCGTTACTGTCAAAATACTTGACCGTCAAGAGATACTCCTGCGATGCAATCGTTTTTTTTAACAGGCCCGCCAGTTGGCCCGATTCTTGTGTTGTTGCCAATTGTTTGCTTTATTGTACATAAAAAAGTGGATTATGAAGAAGAAAATCGTTGTTGTAGGAGGAGGGTTTGCAGGGATTAACCTTATCAAGGGGCTTTCGCGGCATCCCGGGTACCACGTCACCCTGGTGGATAAGAACAACTATAATTTTTTCCCTCCACTTCTTTACCAGGTAGCGACGGGGTTTCTTGAAGCGTCCAACATCAGTTATCCCTTCCGAAAACTACTACGTAATACGGAAAATGCGTCCTTTCGAATGGGAGAAGTACTAGAAGTGCTTCCGGAGGAAAAAAAACTGGTACTTCATAACGGTATACTCGACTATGACTATCTGGTATTTGCCACAGGTACGGAAACCAATTATTTTGGTATGGAGAATGTCCGAAAAAATGCCATTCCCATGAAAACCATCAACGATGCCATCGAAATGCGTAACATTCTTTTGCAACGAATGGAACTTGCCTGCATAACTAAAGACGAAATCCTGCGAAAGAAATTACTTACAGTAGTGGTAGCGGGGGCCGGCCCCACCGGAGTGGAAGTAGCCGGAATGTTTGCAGAACTTTGGAAAAATGCGCTAAAAAAAGATTACCCTGAACTCAAAGGTTCCGGAGGAGCGATCTATCTGGTGGATGGCGGACCTCATGTACTGGGCCCCATGAGTGAAGCTTCTCGGAAAGATGCCCTGGAAACGCTTACCGGGATGGGTGTGAACGTACTTCTGAATAATCAGGTCAAAGACTTTACCGGCGACACTGTATTCCTCAGCGAAGGAGATCCGATTCAAACGAAATCCGTTATATGGGCAGCGGGAGTTACCTCAAAAGTTTTTGAGGGGCTTCCTACCTCGGTTTACGGACGAGGAAGGAGGATGATTGTTGATTCCTTCAACAAATTAGTCGATCTCGAAAACATTTACGCCTTAGGTGACACTTGCATACAGACGAGCGACCCCGCCTTCCCACAAGGCCACCCACAGCTTGCCCAAGTGGCTATTCAGCAGGCAAAAAACCTGGCCGGAAACTTTAAATCTATGGCGAATGGCAGTCCACTGAAGCCGTTTCTATATTCAGACAAGGGTTCCATGGCTGTGATCGGACGAAACAAAGCCGTTGCAGATTTAGCCACCCCCCATACGCATTTCAAAGGAATTATCGCCTGGGGAATGTGGGTTTTTGTCCACCTGCTCTCACTTATCAATTATCGCAATCGCATCAAAACACTTTATAACTGGACCACAGCCTACTTTACTATGGACCAATCACTACGATTTATTATACGGCCGGAGCAAGAAACAGACAAGGACCTTACTAAAAACTAAAGAGGCATCGCTGTCGTGTTTTTTATTTCAGACATTACAAAAAAACTGCTTATATGCAGAACACTCCTCAAAACCGAGAGCTTCTGCTGGTAAAAACTATTGTAATCCTCCACATCGTCGGCCACTACTTTAAGCAAGTAGTCAGAGTTACCCGAAACCAGGGAGCATTCCAGCACCTGTGGTAACTGTATAATCGCTTCATTGAATTCTTCAAAACTTTCTTTCTGTTGCTTGTCCAAAGTAATATTACAGTAGACCAGCAGCGATTTGCCCAGTTTCTTCCTGTTAAGCAAACAAACGTAACTATCGATATAACCCTCCCGCTCCAGTTTACGTATGCGCTCATGTACGGGGGTAATGGAAAGGTTGATTTTCGCTGCGATCTCTCTGATCGTAATCCGCGCATCCGCCTGGAGAAGTGTCAGGATTCTCCGGTCTGTCTGATCCAGGTTCATAAAAACTGCTTGTGTAAATTTTTTATAAAAAGTTAAGCGCTGTCTCACCCGAAAATAATACAACCGCGGGTTTTCTCACAGACCCAATATTAGAAAAAAAATACATAAAAAATTAAAAAATAAGAAAAAAATACC
>CAZAVR010000339.1:0-5095 GCA_964488435.1 uncultured Cytophagales bacterium
TCTTTCGTCAGAGCAAATTCACAAAATAAACCAATGGATATCCAACGCTGCCTCACAAAATATTAAACCTCCCATTTCTCCATTAACAGAGATTGTCACTATTAATAGTCAGAACATTTTATTGGTAAAAATCCCTTCAGGATATTCAAAACCCTATTATACGAATGAAGGGATTGCCTATATAAAAATGGGTGCTGATAAAAGAATAGCCCCACCGGAGGAAATCTTACGTCTCTTTCAAAGTTCAGGGAAAATATATGCCGATGAGGGGGCAGTTCATGGGTCTACAATTAATGATATTGATGAGATGTCACTAAAAGCACTTCTCATCAATAAATTTCGAAACAAATTTGGAAGTGCTGCGATAGATGAGCTGATAAAAAAACCTTTGAATCAACTTCTATTTACCATTAGTGAAAACATCAGTCTGATTCAACTTCTTCAAAACATGAAACTGTATGAAGGGGATAGGTTGACACTTGCAGGTTTACTCCTTATTGGATCTAACCCACAAAAATATAGGCCGCTGTTTTCAATCAAGTGCATTTCCTTTGTAGGAAATGAAATAAGTGGAAGCCAGTTCAGAGATAAAGAAGATATGTATGAAGGGAATTTAACTGTACTCTTCACGAAAGCAATTGCTTTCGTCATTAGAAATCTTAAGCAGATTCAGGTAGAAAAAGGATTTAACAGCCTCGGGCAGCTTGAGATTCCAAAGGAAGTTTTGGAAGAACTGATTGTAAATGCTTTGGTACATAGGGACTACTATATTAGCTCGAGTATCCAAATATTAATTTTTGATAACAGGATAGAAATTATTAGCCCAGGCAGCTTACCCAACACACTTAGTGAGGATAATGTTAAGTTTTATACTTCTATCGCCAGAAACCCTATTATATATTCAAATTGTGCTTTTGCCCGATTGCCTTTTACGGGTATCGGCAGCGGCATTCCAAGAGCTATAAATCTATATCCAAATATCAAATTAACCAACGATCGGGCCAACGAAAAGTTTATTGTCACGATACCACGCCCATCAATATAAACTGACATGTGTGTGATATAAAAAAGCCTGTCTAAGTAAAATACTTTTAAAATCCACTGCACAAAGGAATATTTGCAAAATAAAATATAGTACACATTTTTTAATCTGAATTATTTTTACTAACTTAATACAAACTGTTATGTCTTCTGGTAATCAATCCCGTCGCAAATTCTTAAAAAATAACTCCCTGGCCGGACTGGGAATAGCACTGGCCCCTACCCTTTTGCCATCTGTCGCAAAAGCCGTAGAAGTGCCCACCGGCCCTTTATATATTCCTTCCGCCGGCGATACCCCGGCATTGCTGGGAGGACCGTCCGCATGGGCGCCTGTCAAATGGCCAAAATGGCCTATCTGGAATAAGGAAACAGATGAGGCGCAATTGCTGGAAGTAATGAGAAGCGGTGTATGGTCAAGAGCAGGTGTGGTAACAGAATTTGAGCAAAAATGGGCTGATACCCTTGGTGTGAAAAGATGTCTGGCCGTAGTAAACGGAACCAACGCCCTGGTTACGGCCATCAATCAGTTCGAAATCGGTGCAGGTGATGAAGTACTCGTTCCTCCTTATACTTTCATTGCTACCATTACAGCGATACTTTCTAACGGCGCCATGCCTGTTTTTGTGGATATTGACCCCTTGACTTACCAGATCGATCCGGCAAAAATTGAAGCCAAAATTACCCCAAGAACAAAGGCCATATTGCCTGTTCACATCCTGGGAATGCCGGCTGATATGCCAAGGATCATGGCTATCGCCAAAAAACATAAACTGATCGTCATCGAGGACGCCTGTCAGGCGCACCTTGCCGAAATCAAAGGTCAAAAAGTAGGAACCATAGGCGATGCGGGCTGCTTCAGCTTTCAGAACTCCAAAAACCTGCCCATCGGTGAGGGAGGAGCGATTGTCAGTAACAATGACAACTTTATCGATAAATGCTTCTCTTACTCTAACCTCGGAAATCCATACGGGACGGCCGTGGGCAGCGTAGGCGTGGGAAGTATACGCCAGGGGACTAAAGTTCGTTTCGCCGAATACCAGGCTGCCATCGGACTGGCGCAGTTGAAGCGACTGGAAGCACAAACGGTTACACGGGTAGAGAATGCCGTTTATCTGAAGTCTATGATCAAAGATATCCCCGGTGTCGTTCCTTACAAAGAATACGATCATGTCACCCGTTCGGCATTCCACTTGTTTGCTTTTCGCTACAAGAAAGATGGATTCAAAGGACTTTCAAGAGAGCAGTTCCTGAGCGCCCTCCGTGCCGAAGGCGTTCCTTGTTCAAGCGGCTATATACCATTGAATACCCAGCCTTTCCTGGCCGAAACTTTCAAATCGAAAAATTATCAGAAAAGTTATCCGAAAGAGGCCTTGAATATCAAGACCTACAACGAGAAAAACCACTGCCCGGAGAACGAGCTTCTTTGTCAGGAAGCGGTATGGTTTACACAAAACATGCTCCTTGGATCCAAAAACGATATGGAAGCCATTGCGGTAGCCGTTAAAAAGGTACATGCCAATGCCGACAAACTGAAAAAAGCGTAAGCTTTTGAAATTGCGAATCACTGAAGCCTATGGGATCTGCCCATGGCTTCAGTGATTTTTTCAGCTATTCCTCTTACAACCCTAATAGACAATCCTTCATGAAAACCAGCCCTTTCAGCCGTAGAAAATTTGTCAGCAAAGCTTCAGTTTCGTCACTGCTTGCTTTTTTTGCCGGCCCGATGTCCGCCATCAGCGGGCAAAAGCGTGAAAGTAAAACCGAATCCGCAACAGCGAACGATAAAACCTGGTTAGAAATCGGCGGAAAAGTCTACGGCGCGAAACCGGATAAAACCGGGCCCATAGGCGGCGGAAATGGCTACACCAGGATCATTACCAAAGGAGACTACGAGGTAAAAACGATCGACGAACTGCTGGATGCACTCACCAAGGTAAAAGCCGGCCAGGTGATTTACATCCCGGATGAAACGGAAATTGACCTCACAGCCAGGATTTACATCGAAAAGATCGTCCTTAACATCCCGGAAGGTGTCACCATCGCAGGCAACCGCGGGCACAACGGTTCCAAAGGTGCCTTCCTAACCAGTGATACGCTGGATACACCTGTGGTTATGAAAGTGCTCGGCCCCAACGTTAGAATCACGGGACTCAGAATACAAGGCCCCAACCCGAAAAGATACCTGGAACATCACAAACGCTCCTTTGCCAAAGATACCGGCCTGGGGAGCAGCTACTACTATAAATTTCCGGTATCCAGCTTTTTACAAACCGACTTTCCCAAATTAGAAGTAGATAATTGCGAGATTTCTGCCTTCACAAGGGGAATCATGCTAAAAAAGGGAGAGGGCCATCATATTCATCACAACTTCATTCACAAATGCCAGTACAACGGTCTCGGATACGGCGTAAGCCATGCCGTGGCCTCGTCGGTGATCGAATTTAATATTTTTGACAGCAACAGGCATTCTCTGGCAGGCACCGGTAGCCCCGGATGCAGCTATATTGCCAGGCACAATGTCGAGCTGGGGACCTCATTAAGCCACTGCTTCGATATGCACGGCGGCCGTGACCGGAAAGACAACACCACCATAGCCGGAACCAACATAGAAATCTATAACAATACTTTCCGGGCCAAAGAAAGAGCCGTGGTGATTCGCGGTATACCGGAGGATAAATGTATCGTGTACCAAAACTGGATACTGCTCCACCCGGATGCAGAAAAGGCCGTAAGAGCCGAAGAAAGGACCCGTACTTATGACAACCTGTATGGGGAAAAGCCTGCCAAACCTTCGTGAGGTCAGACCTCCTGTTTTACATTCCTGTTGTTCCCTAAATAAATCCGTATGGCTGATCACTACCTGTACCGTCCGTTTCTCTATACCCTCCTGATCTTTGCACCGATCCTTATGGAGCCGGTGCAGGCCACTGCAATGGCCGACACCAACTCATCCGTCAGAGAACCTTCGGACGACAAAAAGATAAGCGTTCAGCGTGCGAAAGAGATCCTTAAGAAGCTGCCCCAAGGGGATCCATGGGAAAAAACAAGGGATGCCAGCGCTTTGTCCTGGGGAGAAGCCCCTACCCTTCAGGCACTGGTAGACTTGTACGAAGCCACCCGGGACAAACAATACTTACTAGAGTTGATCTCCAGGGGAGACCGGCTGCTGGGTCACCGTGACGACAAGCGCGGCGTCGCCGACGGTTCGGGAAAAATCAGGCCGGCCTGGTCCATGGGATCCAAGTACGTAGCAGCAAACGGAAAGCTTCTGGATGAAGGTGGAACGCCATTTATCGAACTGCGCTCCACGCCTTCTTCCAATAACAACCTGACTTCGATAAAAGTGATACTGGCAGACAAGCCCTCCCGGTTTAGCCTGGCTGTCACCAATGAATTTTATAAAAGGAACGAAACCTTTTCCGACCTGAGCCTGGACCCCGCCGACGACCGGTACGTGGAAAAGATCGTAAACGACCCCTTGTCGCCCTATTCCGCCCGCGCCGGAGACTACACCGAAAAATCAAACCTCATCCGGGTGATCAAGGTAAACGGGAAAGCAAAACCTGCCGCACAGACCATTCAGCTGACATCCATCCCACTGGCTTACATGGGATACCTTGGGATTATTTATGACCCTTTGATGCGCTTTGCCGAAATTGTAAAGAAAGATCCCAAGCTGGCTCGCATGCTTCCCGCCGCCGATCGCTTTATCCAGGCAGCGGAAGAATCCTACCGGGACGCCTCCCCCAGACTCTGGAGAAACGGTCCGGGAAAAGACGAAGGATACTACCTGACCGCCGAAAAGGGTGAATCTTTCCCGGCAGACAACGTCGGACAGCCCTTTAACTTTATGGCCAAACATGTGTGTGTAGAACTCGCACTCTACCGGCTCACCGGAAAAAAAGAATACCTGGAGCGGTCTACCCGGATGGTCAACCTTTTCAAAAACCGGCTTAAGTACGACGCAGAAAATGATACGTATATCTGGAACTACTGGTATGAACCTATGACCACCGTCGGATGGACACCCGCCGACAATATTTCTTACAACGTA
>CAZAVR010000340.1:0-5083 GCA_964488435.1 uncultured Cytophagales bacterium
CCCCTTGCCATTATGCTGATGGAACCGGTAACAGACGAGGGAGGAGCGGTAACAGATTTCCAGATATCCGTTTTCAACCAGGCGGCCGAAAGCATGTTTCACCGAAATGGCGAAGATCTTTTTTCCAAGGCCATGTCCAGGCTTTTCCCTACTTTCGATGGAGCAGAAATACTTGCTCTTTTTGAAAAAGTATATCAGGACGGGGAAGCCTCTTACAAGGAGGTTGCCCTGGAAAAAGAAGAAAAAATAAGGTGGCTGGGATTTTTCATTACGAGACAAGTGGATCAGACGGGCATTGTTTCTACGGTGATGGACATCACTGACAGGAAGGAGTCCGATGAAAGAATCAGGCAAAACCAGGAACAGCTGAGAACTTTGGTCACCAACTCACCTGATGTGATCTCCCGATGGGATCCGGACCTCAGACTGATCTATGCCAACCTGGCGTTCGAGACCAAGATGGACAAAGAGGTTTCCTTCCTGACCGGAAAAACAAAAGGAGAAATGGACGTACCGGCTGATATGGCTGTTCCATTCATGGAAAAGCTACAACTTACCATCGACACAGGAACGAACCAGGAATACTACTACGCCATCGCAGGAGAGGATTTTTATTGCCGGATGGTTCCGGAATTCTCCCGGGAAGGAGAAGTACAAAGTGTACTGGCCATTGCCAGGGACATCACGGAGCTGAAAAAAGCAGAGCTGAAACTTGAACATGCTGCTGAAAACCTGCAGGCGGTATTGGACAGCTCCCCCGTAGCCATCGGTTATCTGAAGGCGCAGCGCAATCCGGAGGGAGCTATTGAAGACTTCCGGCTTGTGGTATGCAACCAGAAATTCGAGCAAATGAAGAATATCCCGGCGAGTCAGCTTCTGCATCAATCTCATCAGCGGTTTGCTCATCTCATGTGGGGTGAACTTACCTTTCAGAAACTGCTGAATGTTCTTGTCAACGACGAAAGATATTATGAAGAGCGCGCTTTCGGAAGTGGTCAATGGATCGCCATTTCTTTGTCAAGACACAACGACGGCGTGGTGTTAACCGGCCAGGACATCAGCGCCATCAAACAGGCGGAAGAAAAACTGGAGGACGGCATGAACCAGCTGGCCCAATCCGAAGAAGCAGTCAAATCGCTCGATGAAATGAAAGAGTTTGTGCGCAAGAGAGGCGATCTTCTCCGGACCACCACGCATGACCTCCGGGGTACTTTCGGCGTAATTCTGGGAGCTGCTTCGCTTCTCAATATCATTGCTTCTGAAAAGGAACGCGGCAAAGCCCATACGATGCTTCAAAGAAATCTGAGTCATGCACATCACCTGCTTTCTCAGCTGCTCGATTACTCAAGGCTGGAAACAGGGAGAGAAGTACTGGAGATCTCCCGATTTGATCTCGGCGAGATGTTGACAGAGTTTTCTGAAAGTATTGAAAATATCGCGCGGCCCCAGCGAATTACCATCCAAACCTCAGGACCACGTCCCTTTCTCGTGATGAATGACCCTGTGAAAATCAGACGTATTGTCCAGAATATTGCACTCAATTCCATTCAGCACAATACAGATTGTACCCTTCGGATTTCCTGGTTTAAGGAATCAAATGAAACCGGAGAAAATACTTTGGAAAAAAAATGGTCGATCATTGTTGAAGATGACGGAAAAGGACTGTCTCCGGGCATAGTTTCTAAATTGAATACATCCACCGACAGTTCAGCCATCAACGACGGGATCGCTGAATTTGTCGCTGAGCAGAAAAACGGAATCGGTTTATTTATCGTCAAGGGTTTGTGTGATCTTTTGTCAGCGGTCATATCAGTAGACAGTACGGCAGGGGCCGGAACAAGGTTTGTGATTACGTTTCAAGACCTGAAATGACACACGACATGATCCCGGCAAGTTGCTCAAACGGGAACAAAGTCCCTTAGCCGGCAGCGGAAACATTCATTTCCAACCAGTAATAACAGAGCTTTTCCAAGGTTTGACGTGTTTGCTCAAACCCGATAGGTTTCAGCAAAAAAGAGTTAGCTCCTGCCGCATAACACGCTCGCACATGGGATTGCTTAAACAGCCCGCTAAAGATAACGATAGGTACATGCCGCCACTCGGGATAGGCCGATAAACTTCTGATATAACCGGAGGTTTCGGCACCATCCATGCATCGCATGTTATAGTCGACGATCACCAAACCTGGCGGCTGCATTTCCTCGCCCTGATCTATTTTCTGCTTTAACATGGCCCCGTCTTCAAAAAAATCAACCTTATACCCAGGCAGATAATTTGAGAAAATACCCTTGACCAGAAAACACTGGTCTTTGGAGTCATCTATAAAGTATACCTGTTTATTCATGGCGGTATTGTTCATTTTCTACTAACGTCCACATACCTCCAAATCCCGTGCCAGTACCTCATGACTTTACAAGCGCGCGCGTCCCATCTGCACAAAGCGCAAAGCGTCGGGCAGTATTTATTTTCAGATATTAAAGAGAAGGATTTACGGTGTCCTGGAAGGAAGGAGGCAAATAACCAGAAGGCCGCAGGAATTGATCAAGAATATGCGATAGCAGGAGGCAAAGTAATCGTCCTGCACCAGAAGTTACAAAGTTCCCTGAAGTAGTTAAGCCACTGCGATAAATCAAGGGATTTGACCATATAAGCATTGGCCTTGTGCCTGTAACATTCATGAATGTCATCCTTATGCTCGGATGAGCTTACAATAACCACAGGAATGGGCGTTTGATGATACTCCAGCTGAAACTTGCGAATGGCGTCCAGCAATTTCAGTCCGTCCTGGCGTGTCGGCATGTAAAGATCCATAAATATCACCTGCGGCATGGCTTCGTATCGCTCAAGACGCGAGCGCAGCAAGTCCATAGTGGATGAAAAAGTAGAAGTACCCACCGCCTTAACTCCCGGCACCGAGTGCCTCAAAGCCATATCGATCATTTCCCAATGATCTTTGTTGTCATCTATAAAAAGTACATCTGTTGGTACTCTCACTCCTTCAGGCCGACCACTCTGAAAGTGCTGATAGTTGTTGAAGAAAGAATCATTAATGCCTTCAGCCATTTGCTGAAACTCCTGCACTAGCACAGGCTTCCTGATAAAACCGTTGACACCCGTAGCATAAGCATCCGAAACCAACTCCCCGTTTGAAGCCGTAGAAACCATTAGCACGGGGATATTCTCAAGCAAAGGATCTGCTTTTAACCTGGTAAGGGTTTCAAGTCCGTTCAGCCGGGGCATGCTCATATCCATCATGATCAGCACCTGACCGCTTGAAGAGTTATGACCATGATGTCGAATGGATTCCAACAGCATCTCTCCGTCTATGCATTCAATAATCTCAATTCCGTCTATCGCATCTTCCATCGCTTCCCGGATGAGCATCCTGTCGTCTTCATCATCGTCGACAAGGTAAATAATTTTTTCTCTCATCATTGGGGATTGTTTTTCAACGTTTAAGTAAATATGTTATGCAATGTAGACATTAATATTTCTTTTCCACCATGTACTTTATTAAGATAAAAATAAATCTATTTCATCTCCTGCTCCAAATCATACGATAAAAGGTCGCCTGTATTGTCTTCCCGGACTTCGGTTATGGTGTGGTTGTAAAGAGAACTCCCACTCCTATCCGGTACCCAAAAGCACGCTACGCGCTCCTGCTCACCTACTTCGGCAAAATCCTCTGCACATGGGACCTCTCCCCCGGCCGAACAGATTGAGGAAGACGAAGTATAGTATTTTTCAACAGAAAGAGGAGGATATCCACAGAAAAATAATTTCTGATACCAGAAATCTGCTACTCTCCTTTGTATATTTGTGCCATTAAAATCTCTTTATAAAATATCGATACCCGTTTTAACAAAAGTCCTGACGGCTTTTGTGTCTTGTCCGCATGATAAATACGGACAACAGGGATTTTTTTTCAAATTTTATAGAGAACAAAATGAATAGTAAAATAAAGATAGCCGTGGTCGGCGGCACCGGCAAATCAGGAAAATACCTTGTCAGACAACTGATACAACAAGGCTTCCCATTCAAAATTCTTGTCAGAAACCCGGATCATTTTCACATAAACCATCCACTAGCCGAAATTATAGCAGGTGATATAACGAATTATGATTCAATTGACACCCTGGTCAAAGGTTGCCAGGCGGTCATCAGTACTTTGGGCCTTGGCATTCCTGCGAGCCAACCCACCATTTTCAGTCAATCAACCAGGCATATCATTCAGGCGATGACCGAACACCGTATTCGCCGTTACATTGTTACCACCGGATTAAATGTTGATACACCATGGGATCACAAAGCTCCCGCCACGCAACAGGCAACAAACTGGATGAAGAAAACTTTCCCCTCCTCAACCACGGATAAACAGACCGAATTTGACCTATTGTCGAAGAGCCGTATAGACTGGACGCTGGTGAGACTTCCTTTGATTGAGGAAACAGACAAAAGAGGCGTAATAACAGTCAGCCTGGAGGATTGTCCCGGTGACAAGATAAGCGCAACTGATTTAGCAAATTTTCTGATCGCACAATTGTTTAACGACGAATTTACCGGAAAAGCACCGTTTGTTGCCAGCCGCCCGGCTCCCTAACCGTGCGCCTGAAAACCCAGCCGGGCAGGAGATGAGCCATGCAGCACGAGGAGGCCATCTCAATTCTGAGACAGCCTCCAGCTTTTTTAAATCCGTCACCCATTTTAAGGGTGATTAAAAGTCCCGAGTCAATAGTTGGGGTTCTGAGTCAGCACTCCGTTTGAACGGTCTATTTCGATTTGCGGCACAGGGAAAGGCCAGCTTTGTTCGCTCACGTCCCTTCCTTTATCGGCAAACCCATAGGTTGAAAAGAAATTCTTCATCGTGTTTACATAGTCTCCCCATCTGACCAAATCATACAATCTGAATCCTTCAAGGGCTAATTCAGCTCTACGTTCGCGCTTAACAGCCTGCAGCAGATCATCGGATTGTTTGACAGCGTAGTCGGACAGAAATATTGATTCACTAATAGGCTTAAGGTCAGCCTCGAATTTTCTGAACTGAGCAGACTCGTCTTTCTTTGAAGTAGTAACAAAAGCTCTT
>CAZAVR010000341.1:0-5060 GCA_964488435.1 uncultured Cytophagales bacterium
ACGCTGAATATCCTCCTCACCAAAGGTAAAGTCGACGGGCAACTCTGAAACCAATATGGTGTGAAGCTCAGTCTGAACTTCGTAGTAGTTTTTGAAAACCTCCGCCCTGTCGTTGTTCAGCTTCAGATAGGCTCCCTTCAGCCGTACCAGATCCTTCATGGGAATGTTCCCCTTGTCTGCCTGAATCTGGTTGCTTGCCAGCAAAGACTCCAGCAGCCCAAGCTGGTCGTTGTATACTTTCAGCAGGAGTTTATGCTGCCCGATGGCAAACAGGCCTGCATGCAGTCTGTATCTCAGCTGGCGGACCAGATTCTGAAATTCCAGTTCGGCAATGGCTGTATTGGTTTTGGCCATTTCTATCCCGGCCTTGCGCTTGCCTCCCAAAATAATAAGCTGCTCTACCTGAAAAGCTTTGTGACCGGTAGCGCCAATATGAAAGGCTCTTTTATTGACAGGATCATACATGTTCAGATCCGCAGTAGCTACGGGATTCGGATAGAGACGCTGCTGAATTTCATAGGCCTTCTGTGCCTCAATATTCATCGAAGCAGCCAGTAGATAATAGTTTCTTGCAATAAACAGACTATCTGCCTGTCTCAGATTAACAAACAGCGTATCCTGCCCGTAGGACCGCGATCCGTTCAAAAGAAATAGTAATAAACCTGTAATGACAATGTTTCGGTACATCCCGTGAGGTGTTTTCATATTGGTCCGGCAAAGAACTTCTGTATGACCTTAAAAACACCTTAAAACGCATAAATTTTAGCTTAAGGGGAAATGAACCGAAAAGACATTGGTCTCCTTTCCTTCTGATGAATAGGAGATTGAACCATGATGAAGTGCCATAATTTTTTGAACAAAAACAAGACCAAGACCGAAGCCTCTGATCCCTTTGCTGGTTTCGCCCCGGTAAAAATGCTGAAAAAGGAATTGCTTTCCCACTTCCGGAATAACATCCCCTTTGTTGATAAATCGCACGGCCAATTCATGGGAATTCTCAATAATAATAATCCGTGCCATGGATTCCTTGCTGTACAACACCGCATTGACCAGCAGGTTCGTAAATGCAGAACGGACGAGTCTGAGGTTACCGAGTATGGAGATGTTGAGCTCGGGATTATTTTCCATTCCTACCCCATATTCAACCTGAAAGCGGAAATCCGGATATAGTATATTGATTTCATTCACGAGATCATAAATCAGCTCATCTACCCTCAATATCTGCATAGCCCCCGGTCTCCCGGACTCTATCTTGGCCATCTCGAGCAGCGCGTTGATGATATCTCCCAGCGATTGTGTAGCCTCCTTCTGATTGTGAATCCATTGGGTGATCACTTCGGGATCCTTTTCTTTTTCTACTTTTTCAAAATTCGAGACCAGTACAGCAACAGGAGTTTTCAGCTCATGAGAGATATGATGAACGGCATACCTTTGAAAGGCAAAGGCTTCGTTCATTTTCTTCATGAGCTCATTGTATCGCTGAGCCAGCAATACTACCTCCCGGTTGGAGGTATCTACATGCACCGGGGCATACTGATTATCAAATGAAAAGCTGGTGATCTGGCTGGTAATTTTTAAGATGGGCCGGGTAATTTTCTCCGCCAGATAGTAGGAAACCAGTATAATGATCAATGAAATCACCAAAAAAGTGGAGATCATCACATTCCTGAGGTAGCTTAATTTCGAATAGCCGAAATTGTCGTAGGCCTTGCTAATGCCATAATAGCCCTTGTTCTCACTTTCCACATATACTCCTACCACGTCATAAAGCCCGTCTTTGGTTTCAATCCAGGGCATCTCAGGTGACAACCTATCCAAAAGACGCTGTGAGTAAGGAATCGTTACGTCGTCAATGCTCGTATATTTCAGTTTTTTACCGGCATCAAAAATCAACAGCTTTTCATCGTAAAACTCATTGATTGCGATTTTATCCATGGCACTCACTATGGAACTCTCCATCTCCTTAATCTGACTCAGAATACTGAGCGTCGAGGTAATCTTCCCTTTCTGTCTTTTCTGAAACTCTTCTTCGCGGTATTCAAAAAAAAGGGTGTAGATAAAAACAAAAACCCCGCCGATCAACAAAATAGATGTGGCCGAGAAGGTTAGCAGGATTTGTGTTCTGATGCTCATTTCTCTGTGAAATAGTATCCGAAACCGATTTTCGTCCTAATAGAATCTTTACCAAAGGGTTTATCAAGCTTCTTACGCAGGAAATTAATATACACTTCGATGGTATTGGTATTGACATCCAGGGCAGTCCCCCATATTTCCCTGATCAGGTCCTTCTTCAGCACGAGTTCATCCTTAGACTGCACAAGGCGCGCCAAAATCTGGTATTCCCTCGGGGTAAGCACCACTTCCTCCCCTTGCCTCCACACCTGCCTGGTTGCCTGGTTGATCAGGATGTCGCCCGCCACCAGGTTATCTTCAGTAACCCGACCCGGAGCAGAGTTTCTTTTTAAAAGCGCCTGAATCCTGAGGAGCAGTTCCTTCATGTAAAAAGGCTTGGTCAGGTAATCGTCAGCTCCACTCTCATATCCCTCTACCTTGTCTTCAAGCTCATCAAATGCAGTCAGAATCAGAAGAGGCGTGTGCTGATTATAACTTCTGAACTCCCGGGAAAGTGCGTATCCGTTCTTGTGGGGAAGATTCAGATCCATGATAATGCAATCGAAGTCATTTTTACGCAACACCTTTTCCGCCATGTATCCGTCGAATACCGCCACCACTTCAAAGCCCTCACCATGAAGAGACTCTTTGATGTTCTGATTGATCACCTGATCATCCTCTACCAGCAATATCCTCTTTTTCCCAGCCATTTGTTAAAGAAAATTTTAAATCCGGATCTATTTGCATCCTGCTGAACATTGCGTGTCAGGTTATACGGTTAATACGGCTTCCTGAATACAAATGAAGCGGTCGGGAACCTCGAAAACTATGACAATTTAAAGAATGCCGGCTTAAAGACAAAAATAATTTACCCGGTGCTGAACAAACGGGAGAAGTCCAGGTCTCTTGCCGGAATGCCTTGAACCATACGAGGCGGGGCCATCCGAAAAATTCGGATGGCCCCGCCTCGTTATATATATCCGTGATAATCGCTTACCTGGCCGGCTTAGGCGCCAACACCTCTCCATTGAAAGAAAGAGTTACGTTTCCTTCAGACGCATTGGATTCAACAGTTACCGTTTTGTTAAACGTCCCCACAGTGGCTGCATTGAATGTAGCCTTCACGAAACCACTCTTACCAGGCAACACCGCATCCTTGGTGTAATCAGCGACCGTACAACCACACTGAACATTTACTTTCATGATTTTCAAGGGATCCTTGCCCGAGTTTGTAAACTCATAAGTGATCGTCACCGGCTTATCCTTCGGGATTTTCCCCAAATTCTGTGATGTCGTATTCCACTTGAAAGAAGCCAGGGTACCTGCAAGAGCAACCACCGCAAGACTCATTGCCAAAAGGGTCACGATAAGAGATTTGCGTTTCATAATTAAATACTGTTATAGGTGATCAACTATTCTTAAACAAATGTACTTGTTCTTCGGTTTCACGTTAGTTAAAGAATCGATAACAATTGTTAACGATTGTTAAAAACTTAAAACAAAAGCATATTGCCCATATCTGTTACTCCTCTCCCGAGCCACATTTTTCAGGAATTTGTAAGCTGTCCCCAAATCTGCGAGTCCCCCGAAAAATTCGTTTACGCCTCATTACAGGTGCTATAGCTGATATTACAACATCCAAAGGGATGTAACCAACTGACATCCAACTCCATTTTTCCAAGCCCCTCTTATTAAATTTACGTTAAATCCGTAAAAAAGAACAAATCCATCCGCAACTTCCATTAGATTTGCTCACCGGAAACAACCATGTGATCTCATGCAATCAGACATACATCCCGCTGAGGAACGTAAGACGCTCATGGAGTTGTCTGAAGGAAGGGAGCAGGCCTTCACACTTCTTTATCACAAGTACAGCCGGCCTCTTTATGCACGTATCCGCCATATTATCAAATGCGAGGAAACTTCGAAAGAGATTCTACAGGATATTTTCATGAGGGTCTGGGAACGACGCGGACAAATCGACTGCGAAAGACCTTTCCGCCCTTACATATATCGAATCGCCGAAAATAAAGTGATAGATCATTTGCGTCGGGTAGCACGCGACAAAAAAATGACGGCTTATTTTGTCTCATCGGCCATGGACGTTATCTCCGACCCGACCCACCAGGATCCCGACTATCTGCTGTGGCTTGAAAAAGCCCTTGATCAGCTCCCTCCGACTCGAAAGAAAGTATATACGCTAAGTAAGCTGGAAGCAAAAAGCTACACGGAAATAGCTAAGCAGCTGGGAATTTCCGAATCTACCGTGAGCGATCATATTGTGAAAGCAAACCGAACCATAAAGAATTACCTGCTCCAAAATCCGGACGTTGTGCTTGCATGTCTTTGTGCGCAACTTATTGGGACTTTCCTTTCCTGAACCTCTTCTCGTCAGATCCTGTAAATAATTCCAAAAAAAATTCTTCAGGAGCAGAGGGAAAAAAATTCCCGAGCGTATGGGCTATATGTTGAATGCAGCCTTCGGTTGCTGTCACCCGTCCAATCCGCTAAAAAGTGAAAAACGAAGAACAAAAGATAAAAGTACTTTTTTCAAAGTTCCTGAACGAGGAATGTAGTAAAGAAGAAATATTCCAGATTCTGGAATATTTCAAACATGAAAAACAGGACGAGAAGCTCAAAGAGCTCGTTCGTCTCGGTCTTGAGTCAGAGGTATCTGACCTTAACGCTACCGAAGCCGTTGAAGAAGTTTATAATGCTCTTCTTTCTGACATCCGTACCAAAAAATCTACCAGAGGAGCTATACTTCCGCTGGTATGGCAAAGAGCAGCAGTGTGGCTTCTGCTCCTCACCACTGTGGGCATGGCCTTCTATTTCTGGCAACGTAGCGCCGGTATCGTGATGGAAGAAGTGGTTACCCGGTCAGCTGAAAGAAATTCTACAGGATATTTTCATGAGGGTCTGGGAACGACGCGGACAAATCGACTGCG